>CAYWHL010000169.1:0-4841 GCA_964457995.1 uncultured Methanoregula sp.
CGGGATTGATCCCTTTACCTCTTGTGCGATGATGGGGGTGCTCACAATTCCCACCCTCCCTGATCGGCTTTTTCGATACGGAACAACCTTTTCACTCCATTATTATTACAGACGATGTATCCTATTATTTTACCCTGCATCCATTTTATTTTGCGCATCTGCATCGCGACTCCGCAGTACGAACGCTGCATTACGGATAACACAAAACCCGGGTCTGCTTCGCGTGCCGTATCAAGGCACACTACGCGGGGACCTTAACCGACGGCAACGTCCGGAACAGGTGAACGTAGTTACAACGGATTCAGTCGGTTCCGCTTTCGTGTATTGTCTCCTCAGCACGTGTGCGTTCTGTGATGTCTTCAATGGTCACCAGCACTTTTCCATTCTCAAAAAAGACAGCCGTGAACCGTATATCCTTGTCTTTTCCATCACTGCAATGAATACGGAATATATTGTCCGCGTGAAAATTTGTCCCGCTAAGTGTCTGTATGTGCTCAAACCAGGCGCCAAATATTTTTTCCCGGTATTCAGCATTGGGAAATACCTTTTCGCCCCAAATGGTGAGATCCGGAATCTCTTCTCTGGTATACCCACATATCTTTTCAAATGCCGGATTGGCATATTCGATTGTTCCGGTACTGGTGATAAAAGAGATACCAAACGGTACACTCTCTACGAGAAGACGGTATCGTTCCTCACTCTCCTTTAATGCTACTTCTGCACGTTTGCGGTCGGAGATGTCAATGCCGATACCTCTCATACCGGTAATTTTATTTTCATGAACAATGGGAAGATGATAGGTTATTAACGGAAATGTGCTTCCATCTTTGCGTATAGACATAAATTCATGGAATTCCGGGAATTCACTTGGTTCCTGCGTTAATGCCTGAATAAAATCACCAATTACCCTTTCCCGATCATCAGGATGTATTGTCTGCCAGATAGTCATTCCCTTTTCAACATCTTCATAGATATAACCATACATCTCACAACCGCGGTGGTTGACAAAGGTGACATTTCCTCCGTTATCGCATTCCCAGATATTCTGGGGCAACATTTCTGCCAGGTCCTGGAATCGCTTCTCGCTCGCCCGAAGCGCCTCTTCGGCCCGTTTGCGCTCGGTGATATCAACAAAACTTTCGAGAAGATATTCACGGCCGCCCAGCTGCACAGGGACGACTGTTTTGATTATGGATCGTTTTTCTCCATTGACATTGTTCAGTACGCCTTCCGAACGGACAATCTGCTGTCCGAGATCCATAACCTGGCACGGTTCGTTTTCTCCAGAACAGAACCATTTTTTGCAGCCTGAACCGACAATGGTACTTTTCTCTGTTCCGATCAGTTCTACAGCGGTGGAATTGGCATCGAAGATCGCATGCGTTTCGGGATCGATGACCACGAGTCCGGACTGCGTGGAGTTGAAAATTTTCAATAAATAGTTCTCACTGGTCCTCAATGCATCTTCTGCCCTTTTCCTCTCGCTCTCTTTGAGCGCATCTTCGGCAACCCGCCGCTGGAGAGCAATCGATGCAGCCTGTGCATAGATCTCGATGAGAGAAGCATTTGTCAGGACATTTCCTTTTGGAAGCCCGAATGTCATATTCCCGAAGAGCTGCTCCTGCCAGACCAGACCAATGGAATAGAAATCCCCCAAGTTGAGGGCTTCCAAGATTCCAGTGCAGGCATCAGCCGGGATCTGCCGGAACAGGATATCATGGAGGGTCGGCGGGAGAGGAAATAGTTTTCCGGTCTTCAGATTTTCCGGGACCCTTTCATCGACACGGATTGACATCCCGATAAAGTTGTTCCCGAAATACTTGACGACATAATCACGCTCCTTTTCCCCCAGAACCGACCTGACGGTCAGTGTACTCGTCAGGGTTTCATATGTGTCCACGGCAATTAGTGCATCAGGAAGTAGTTCCTCAAGGCCCGCACCAATCGCATGATATATGTCGGCGCCTGGCGGAAGTTCGATAAATTCCTGCAGTTTCCGGGAGAAGAATTCCATCTGGGTAATATGATCCCTGGTTTTTTCTGCTGCCGCATGTCGTTCGGTGATGTCCCGGATAATCCCTTCAACCCCAAGTACTGCACCGGATTCGTCGTAGTACTGGTGGCTGCTGACGGCAACGAACAGCGGCGTTCCGTCCTTTCGTTTCAGGACGGCTTCATAATCCCTGACCTCGCCATACCGGTAAATGGCATCGAGGACTTCCTTTCGCTTCGCCGGCTCCAGGTAAAAGGTGTCCGCGATATTCCGGCCGAGGCATTCATCCAGGGAGTCATATCCAAGCACATGTGCCCAGCTCGGGCTTGCCATGATCAGGTTTCCGTCACGGTCAGTCCGGTAAAAGATATCCTGGATATTATCGATCACGCTGCGGTACTGCTGCTCGCTCTTTTTCAGTGCCTCTTCTGCAATCTTCCTGTCAATCGCAATCGCAGCCTGCCGGATGAACGCCTCGATCAGTTCCCGGTTCGGCAGTTCGGAACCGCTTTGAATGCTTATCCCGACATCGCCAAGAATCCTCCCCTTGGAGACGAGCCCCATCAGGTAGGACTCGATGCCCCCTGCAGCTTCTTCAACCTGCCTGCATCTCTCCTCAGGAACCTGCATGTGCAGGAGACTGAAGAGCGGGGGAGTTTTTTCAAGTCGCCAGTGCCGGATGAGCTCAGCTGTTTCAGCCTTGTTGATGGGAAATGTCATATCCCCTACTTTCATTCCCGTGAGCTGCTGCATCATATCAAGGGCAATTGGGTTTCCAACGACGCTCTTGAGAATGAGTTTCTGGTTCGGCTCGTCCAAGAAGCCTACCCAGACTAAAAATCCCGGGGCGAGTGAATAGACCTGCTGCGCGACGTATTCATAGATGTCGTCATCTTCGCGCATATCCATGAAGGCTATGCCCGTCTTTGAAAGGAATTCCATCATTTTGATGTAATTGTTGATCCGGGCTGCCGCCTCTCTTTTTTCGGTGTTATCCCTTCCAACACCCTGGTACTCGTGGATGACCCCTTCATCGTTGAAAAGCGCACGGATAGTCCAGAGGTTCCAGCAAACCTGACCGGACTGGTCTGATATCCGGCATTCTATAGTCGTAACGGGATGTTCCATATCAAGGGACCGAAGGGCCTGGTTCAGTACGGCACAGTCTTCATCGTTAATCCCGGGTATGTGGTGCCTGCCAAGAAGGTCTGCCGGTTTTTTCCCCAAGTAGCGGGCATAGGAATCATTCACAAAAATGAGGGTGCCGTCGGGGTGGAACCGGGTGATGAACTCAGTCTGGTCCTCAACGATGCCACGGTAGCGCGCCTCGCTCATCTGCAGGGATTCTTCATAGGTCTTCTTGGCGGTGATGTTTTCAATTATGAACGTCACGCCTTGAGCGCCGTCTTCAAATGCAGTCGGCACCAGCTTCACTCTGAAGTGGAGCGTCTTCCCGTTGAGCACGCTGCTTATTTCCGTTATCTTTTCATCGGCAATTTGCCCGTTTTTAACCGGTTCAGGTGTTGGGAGGCAGCTGAAGAAAGGATTATTAATTTCACCGATTTTTTTTCCAATCAGCGCTTCTCTTTTCTCGTTAAGGAGTTTAAGGACCGGTTCGTTCACCTGAATAACTCTCTGTTCCGTATCGAGCACGATAACATAATCGGATGAAAATTCAAGCATTGCGGAAATCGGAACCCGGTGTGAAAGAAAATACACCTTGGCGGCCCCAATAACCTGCATCTCCACCTGACCGGAAATAAGGAGCACGTCAAGATACTTGGCCACGAGGTTTCTGTTCATTCTCATTTTAGAAGAGAGATCAGAAATGGTCATGCCCCGTGGATGCCACCGGATATATTGCTTGATTTTATCCACCTTTTCCTGATCAAGAATCGACATGGAGGTACAATGGTATTTTCTCCCTATAGACTATAAAAACAATTTGAAAGGCTTGTTTTCATATTGGCTAAAAAAATATTTTGCACGGCAGATCATGATTGCAGATTAATATAGCGATCCTATTGTGCAAATTCTTATTAAAACTATTAGATAATTCCAAGTCAGCCACAAATAAACCGAATGCAATCATGTGGACACGGAGGAAAAAATATGACATGGTCTGGTATGAATGGTGTCTCCCCGGAAGCGGAGTACCTCTATCGACAGGCGCGTGAAAAGGTGGATGATAGGGAATATCAGCACGCGGTGACGATCCTTCACCGGGCAATTGAGATAACACCTCATTACCCTCATGCTCTTATTGAGCTTGGCAACTGTTTCGATTACCTCAACCGGTATGATGACGCAGTTTTATTCTATGAGAAAGTAATTGCGGTCGATCCACTGCATGCAGATGCCTGGTTCAACAAGGGAATGAGTCTGAAAAAAATGGGCCGCGACAAAGACGCACTGCCCTGTATTGAGAGGGCAATCGAGCTGTACTGCGGCAGGTAGTATAACAATCCGATAAATGGTCTTGACTTTCTGCGAGACCGGAAATAATGAGTTGGGCGGGTGGGCGGCGTATAAGGGAAATACGATCAACTTTCGACAAAATAATAAGGACACGATCGGGGCAAAGAACCTAAAATCTAAAACAAACCCCGACATTTTTTTATCGGAATGGAAAATACCGGTGATGATGCATCCTGTTCTTGAGAGAGAAGTCCGGTAGACTTATTCTTCAATGGTACGAAATAAAAATTTTTATAAAAATGTCAGAGAGATAATCTGAACGCTCAATTCTTGTGAAATTTAAATAAAAAAAACAGCAGTAACGACTCCAGTGAACCTACACCCTTTTTATTTTACGTACCCGGACTGCCACGCCTCGTTTTGACTGGCA
>CAYWHL010000170.1:0-4819 GCA_964457995.1 uncultured Methanoregula sp.
CCCGCTTAAGATCATCAGACATCTGGCTGCAGCGATTGCACATACCCTGCTCAACGATTTCCTCGCGGTTAATCTCGATGAGATCCGCAAGGAGCTCGTTAAGTTCATTGGAAACGGCAAGAAGGTCGCGCACCGTTACGATACCAATAACATTGTTTTTTGCATCGATAACCGGCAGCCTTCTTACCTTATGCTTCACCATCATATGGGCCGCATCGCCAACCGTCTTGTCCGCACTCACCGTAATGAGTGGCGTACTCATGATTTCGTTCACATGCACAGTACTTGGTTTAAGATCTTTTGCCACCACCTTGCAGGCTATGTCTTCTTCAGTGACAATACCGATGGGTTTCTTGCGATCGATAATGATAACACTGCCGACTTTATCATGGCACATGGTCTTTGCCGCCTTTGCAACATTGTCCTCAATTCCTATCATTGTCGGGTTGTTTTTCATCACTTCCCTTAACGGTATCTGGGTCTCAAACCGGATGGCGTTGGATGTCTTTTTCATGAGTCACCTCCTTGAAGTGCTTACTGATGATTACAATTAGCATACTCCCTTCACTTGTATAAATACAATGTGGCAATGACAACAGATAATGCAGCGTAGTAATATGGAGAATCCATTCCGGTGACACTACAGAGCAGCACCGGTGGCGATTTATAAGAAACATAATAAAGAGCGATTTGTATACATTACTATCGAATTATGGTGGATTCCTTGTACCGTTGTACGATGCGTAGCCATGGAGGTTATTAATGAGAATATTTTATCAGACCTATGGTACGGTAAAGAAGAAATTTTCCAACTTTCTCAACAGGTTTTTTAAGAAAAAACGAACCCGTATTGGCATTTACGGCCCTCCAAATGCAGGAAAGACAACACTTGCAAACCGCATTGCCCGTGACTGGACCGGCGATGCTGTCGGACCGGTAAGCGAGATCCCGCACGAGACCCGACGCGCAAGGAAGAAAGAAGATATCATCATCTCTGGTGCAAACGGCAGTACAATAACGATGGATATTGTTGATACCCCGGGGGTTACGACTAAGATTGATTATCACGAATTCCTGGAATTCGGTATGGACAAGGATGAAGCTATTATCCGGGCCCGTGAAGCCACGGAAGGTGTAGCTGAAGCAATGCACTGGCTGCGCGAGGATATTGACGGTGTTATCTATATGCTGGATTCGACGCTTGATCCGTTTATGCAGGTTAATATCATGATGATTGGCATCATTGAGAGCCGCAGACTCCCGGTCATTATTGTCGCAAACAAGATTGATCTCCCCGATGCCATTCCTGCCCGCATCCGGAGTGCATTCCCCCAGCACCCGGTCGTTGCAGTCTCAGGTCTCGACGGACGGAATGTTGAAAATCTGTACGAAACCATGCTTGAATGCTTTGGGTGAACTATATGCCGCACAAATGTACCAAATGCGGACGGGAATACAAGGACGGCTCAACGGAGATACTGAAAGGGTGCGCGAGCTGCGGGGGAAAAAGGTTCCTCTACGTTAAAGAGACCGAGCTCAACAAAGACGTGCTTGAAGAGAAATCCATCGATGAAATTGCACAGGAGTCCCGGGAAGACGTCCTTGAAATATCAGAGCCGGAGACCAAAGAAGTGGAGATGTATGACCGGGTAGAGACGATCCGTATCGTTTCTCCAGGTACATACGAGCTCAATTTAGAAAAGATGGCGGAGAGCGACCAGCGGATTGTCAGCGTGGGAAAAGAGGGGAACTATATCATAGATCTTATGTCCATGGCAAAAGACCAGCCGAAAAAGAAGAAGGGAAAGAGCAGGTAGTTTGGGTTATTTGGTTACCAGTTCATTTTTTATCCCGTCGTAAGGAGCGGGCAATTCAAGGTTTTTAAAAAATTCATCGGTAAATCTGATGCTGGTACATACAGCCCATTCTGCACACCCGTGTCCCAGGCATTTGTCGGGGAAAAACTGCTGGTTCTTCTGCGCCAGGGGATTTTCCAAAAATTTGTTTTTTAACATTTTTTCAAATTTCTCTGCCTGGGTCTCTTCACTCTTCCCTGTTCCCGGGCCTTTTTGTACAATAACCCATTCCCGTTTATAATGCATCAGGTAGTTCCGGATTTCAATCAGGTTCCGGACGTCTGAAAAATCGGTATCATGTTCATCTGCCTTACCGGCGATATCCAGAATTTTCTGATATTTCGATATCATGGGGGCACGATCAAAATTCTTTTTGTTCTTCCATTGTTCCCTGATAGTTCTCAACAGGGCTTCTTTTTTTTCATCCATGAAATAATAGGCATCATCGGCTGCATCAGCATAGAGCTCGTTTATGGTGGATTCCAGAAACGCAACGGATGACAGGAGCGAGTTGAGGATAAATACCTCGTGCCTGAGGAGAAATTCCGGAGATATTTGTCCGGTTTTTTCATACTCTTTTTCTATTTCATAGCCCAGCCTGCACAATAATGCTGCAGACTGGATATACCGTACTGAAAAACAGTCACGGAACCTGATGATTGATTCCCCGTCATTGGTTTCCAGAGGTATTTTATTCATGATACATTCCTATATTCCTGCAAGGGTAAAAAGACAATCCGTGAAAGAAAAACCTATCCCCCTCCAGGGAGTACACAAAAAAGGCGAGAAGGGAAAGATACCATGACGCATCCGCCACGGATAACTGATGAATCCGTGCTCACCCGGTGGATGAGCCTGGAAATCGGCAGGATCAATGAAGGGATAGTAAGGGATCCAAAATCCCTGTCCCGGTTGCTGAATGAAGAGACTCCCTCTGCAACCACAAAAAAAGGCGAACCCTATTTTTTTGACAGGAATGTCATCGCTGCTCTGGGAGAGAGGCTTCCTGATGAGCTGCATGCCCGTCTCAGGCTCCCGATTCTTTTTTTTATGTCCCCCGATGTGCCGGATAGCTGCTGGTGTGCGGATAGTGCGGCCTTTGAAGCCTTTCTTATACTGGGTGAAATCAGCAGGCTGCGTACGATGCAGGAAGGGAAATTCTGGCTTTCCCGGGCCATTGTTTATGCAATTATCCGAAAATACCCTGCAACGGTACAACTGGTTATGGGAATCTGACAAGGCGGGAGATGACCGTTGATAACCCCGCTGAAAAAAATCCCGGAATACCGGGAGCGGGTGGTGATCAGTGGTGTCCTCACAAAGCTTTCTTTCCCTGCTCCTTGGCGTATCCTCTGACACCCGTCACAGACAGGGAGAGGTTGGAATACACTCTTGTGTCACAATTGGTGGCATCCTCATCCTCCGGACGCTTCGTGAATCATAATCATGAAGCAATAAAGATACTCCCGCACGGCACGCACCAGGATTGAGGAGACGTGGACATGACAGAGAAAGCAAAGGGGCGGAGCCATGCAAAACCGCATGAACAGACGGCCCGGTTCATGGAGCGGATCGGATACGATAGGCTCAAATCAGAACTGCTTACATTACTTCCGTACATAGCTGTTGAGAAGGTGCAGTGATTATGAAGATTACTGATGTTTCATTAGTCCCGTCAGAACCAAATCCCCATCATGTGGATGCACGGAAAATTTATGATACTGACAATGCAATCGCTGTCGTGATCACCCTGCAACCCGGTGAATCGCTAAAAAAGCATATGACACCGGTTGATGTGTTCTTTTACGTGCTGGAAGGGACAGGCATTGTCGAGATCGGCAGTGAGCAGTCAGAAGTGACAAGAGACACGCTTGTCGAGAGCCCGGCACGGATCCCTCACCGCTGGATCAACGAGAGCAAGGCGGTTTTCCGGGTGCTGGTTGTCAAAGTGCCAAAACCAAAGGAAGAGACCAGGCTGTTATAAACAGAAATTATCTCCCGGTTAAATGGGTATAAGCTGGTGTGGACAAACCGGTCACCACCTGTATTCACGTCCACATATCCCTGAGAAACCAGGTAAGGCATGCTAAAATAGTCTCGCGGGCAGGATAACCGGAAATGAAGAGTGAATGAAGAACCGGACACTATTTCATGATGACTAATCCTTTTTTAAAATCCGCCAGTTCCGGTATTCCGGTTCTGCTTCCTGCATATCATTCCAGAGCCACACCATCCGGTCAACAAACCACAATTTGCACAGGTATACAACCATAGCGCCAAACAGTGTCGGCCATGGATCAAATACAAAGACGCCCCAGACTATAAAGACCATCCCAATGGCGGAAACTGCTGAAAGAACATTTGGTACTGTCCGGTGGTACGTCGGCACGGGAACAGCAGCACGGTTAAGCCAGACCCGTTCTCCCAGCACACCCTTTGACATCCAGTGATCGAGCGATTGGGGGGCTGCGAATATGCGGGGATTAAACCATGTCCACACAAGGGCAAGGGCGACAGGAATAACAGCCCACCACCCGAACCATAACCGGCTCCAGAACGCAACGATAAGGAAGGGGAGCGCAGTGTTACGAAGGATCCCGCTCCACGGATTGGCATGACGCAGCCAGGTGGCGTCGTCCATCCTGAAGAGCTGCGCAATCGCCTGCTCAAGGGTCATAGTATTCATTGTGTGGTTTTTGTTTATAGTGCCTTTATCGGGCCGGTAATGGTAGGGGCGTCTTGTGATGCAAACAGTGTGGGCATCGCTTCAGTGTTCATCGGTAATTACCCTGAAGATGCTCTGGAATGGAAAGGGATATCCATGCTGCTGGTGGCAAACGGCTGACCGTAAAGAGGACTGCAGAATTGATTATTAAAAATTACTCGTGTTTTTCTGTATTTTTTTTTACCAATAGCGCTTTCATTCCTGACCCTGTCTTTTGTTCAATCTCCTTCAGTTCTCT
>CAYWHL010000171.1:0-4789 GCA_964457995.1 uncultured Methanoregula sp.
ACCTACAGCCTCCGCTCGGTGGATGCGGTAAGGAAACTGCTCAAAGACCTCGGTCGGGGCCCGAAAAGGAGCAAAAAGAGGAGGAGCCCAGGTGTACAGGGTACTTGAAGATTACGGCAGCATCGTCGGCGACCAGGTGATTGCAGAAATCTACGACAGGGCACGTGCCCTGAAAGACAGGCACGTAGTAGAGATCAACTCCACATATCAGGGGGGTGGTGTCGCTGAGATGCTCTCCTCGCTTATCCCGCTCATGAATTACGTCGGCGTCAAGTCGGGCTGGAGGATCCTTCACGGAAATCCGGACTTTTTTGGGATCACCAAGAAGTTCCATAACGCCCTCCACGGCGAGAGGATTAACCTGACACCAATCAAGAAACAGATTTACCTCCAGACGAATGAACGGTTCGCCGTCTTTACCCACATGAACCATGATTGCGTGATCATCCACGATCCCCAGCCCCTCCCGCTCATCAACTTTTATCCCAAGACCCGGCCGTGGATCTGGCGCTGCCATGTAGACCTTTCGGCACCGGATCCCGAGCTCTGGAAATACCTGAAAAAGTTCCTCCTCCGGTATGATATGGTTATTGTCTCAAACGAGAACTATGTCCAGCCGGACCTCGCAGTGGAACAGCGCGTCTGCCCGCCGGCGATCGACCCATGTTCCCCCAAGAACATGGACCTCCCGCTGCCGGTGATGAAGAAATACCTCAGAAAGTTCGGCATTCCGACTGACAAGCCCCTCATTGCGCAGGTCTCCCGGTTCGACAAGTGGAAGAACCCGGAGAAGGTGATCGACATTTTCAGGGAGGTGAAGAAGAAGGTCGACTGCCGGCTCGTGCTTTGCGGGAGCATGGCGAGCGATGACCCCGAAGCGCTGGAGATTTACTCCCATATCCAGGACTCTGCCAGCCACCTGACGCCGAACAGGGACGTGATCCTGATAACAAACGAGAACCATATCCTCGTCAACGCGATCCAGCGGGCGGCCTCGGTCATCATCCAGCGGTCCTCCAAAGAAGGGTTCGGACTCACCGTTGCCGAGGCGCTCTGGAAGGAAAAACCGGTCGTTGCATCCAACATTGGGGGGATCCTGCTCCAGATAGAGAACGGGGTTTCCGGCTATCTTGTTGAACCTGACGATACCGACGGCTTCGTGAAGCGGACAGTTGAGCTGCTCGAACACCCGGATCTTGGCCGGCAGATGGGACTGAAAGGGAAAGAGACGGTGCGGGAGAAGTTCCTGATCACCCGGCTCCTGTTCGACCAGCTTGTCTTTATCAAGGATGCAATCGACATGTACCGCTGACAGCTCCGCTGCCGGATGGTTTTTGTAGTATCCGGGTGTGCCGCTCTTTGTCCCGGCATCAAATGTGCTACCTTGGGCAGGTGCACGGGAACGTTTGGTAAAACGCAGCAGGCACTTCTCCTGTATTTCGCAACTATGTGTGGAGACTTTCCCTGTCAGAGAATCATCAGGCACTGGATTGGGACTTGTATAATATTTTTAAATAAAAAGAGAAACTGCTTTCCGATCCCCTTTTAGTGTATCGGACACCCACCGATGACAAGGATTCCCTGACTCACGAGCTGAAGAGACAGATCCGTCCGATAGTCAGAAACGGCTTTTGTTATATTTTTTGAAAAATGAACATATACATAAATACCTCAGCATAGAGCACCTTCGACAGGAAGCAACCAGCCATGACCGATCGCATATTCCGGTATTACAAGGATGACTTCGGGAAGATTCCCCTCCGCGTCATCCACATGGATCTTATCTTTGATGTCTTTAATGATCACACAAAAGTGACGTCGGATCTGCATGCTGAAGCCCTCGATAATTCGCTTCCTGAGGTTATACTGAATGCAAAAAATCTTGAAATTCTCACCGTGAACTGTGCCGGGCATCCATGTACCCATGTATACGATGCGGCAAAAAGCAGTCTGACGATCCGTTTTGAAGATCCGGTTTTGCCGCAGACACGGTTCACCCTGCATACCGAAACCGTCTGCCGCCCGGCAAAAAATATTCTTGAAGGTCTCTATTACGATGAAACCCCCCCGGGTGCACCACCCCAGCAGATTACCCAGTGCCAGCAGTGGGGTTTCCAGCGCCTGGTCCCGTGTATCGATGATATGACGGCAAAGTGCACCTATACCACCACGATCATAGCAGACGAACGGTATACAAACCTGATAACCAACGGGAATGTGGTTGCCCCGCGCCAGCCTGCCGGGGCAGGCAGGGTAAAAATTACCTATGAAAATATCATCACCCCGATGGCCCCGTACCTGTTCTTTCTGGGGTGCGGTACCTGGGCAACCTTCAGCCAGGAATGCGAGTACCCGGATGGGCGGCTATGCACGCTCGAGCTGCTGGGTCCACCGGCATCCGATCCTGTCATAGCAGACCAGGCCCTGGATATCCTCCATGACGCTGTGCTCTGGGTGAATCTCTTTACCGGCCCAGGAAAGTATGACAAGGGGACAATACGCGAGAGGCTTTACCTGCTGATGAGGGGTCTGAACCGTATCAAAAAAATTAATCCCCATTCTCCACAATTGCAAAGACGCTCAGAGCTTCACAACCTTATTACACAGATTGTCCCCGGCTATGAATATACCGGTATGACATACCGCGAGATCGGTATGCAGAATTCGGATTTCGGGGGAATGGAAAATGTCGGTAATACGACCATTACCGCAAACCGGATCATGCCATTTCCCACCATGACCGATTCCGCGTATGAGTACCTCACTAAAGTGAAGGTTCATGAGTTTTACCATAACCTCAATGGCTCTGAAGTGACCGGGTGGTCGCCCTTTGAGATCTGGCTCAACGAAGCAGTCACCGTCCATATCGAAAACCAGTACCATGCATTCCATTTCGGGGAGGACTATTCCCGGCTGCAGACGGTCCTTTCACTGCTTGCCCCCGGGAGCGGGACTCTTGAACTCGACAGCGGGGCTGCTTCCCTGCCTGTTGAACCTGACGGGTTTAATGATCCCAACGAACTCATCACCGGTATCACCTACATGAAGGCCCCGGAATTTGTAAGAATGATAGAGACGTGCATAGGAAAAGAGCTGTTCGTGAAGGGGCTTGACCTGTACCACCGCAGGTACCGGCATGGAAATGCGACCCGTGACCAGTGGGTGCAGGCGATGGAAGAGGTATCCGGACAACAGTTAGCTTCCATGGCAGTGGGATGGCTTAAACAGACCGGTTTTCCCACGCTCTCGGTACAGGCATCCTACAACAGTGACCGCCATGTGACGACACTGCATCTGCGGCAGGCGGGGGACAGTCCGGAAAAACACTGGATCTTCCCGGTCAGGATCGCTTTAGTTGCTGCATCGGGAAATGATATCACTGAAGTTCTCCAAAGGGTTGAAAAAGAAGAAGAAACCCTCGAACTCAGTTCGCCCGAACCGCCTGCGTTCATTTCTATTAACCGGGGGTATTCGTTCTACGGTAAGGTCAACTACGAGGCACCGTTACCGGAACTGTACCTGCAGGCTGAACGGGACAGCGACCTTATCAACCGGTACATCGCGTTCATGACGATCATCGACCGGGAAAAACTCAGGATGCTTTCCGATCCGTCTGCCCGACTGGACCCGGCATGTATCGATCTCTATATCCGGCTCCTTTCCGACCGTGACCTCATGATGCAGGGCGGTGGCCAGTTTTTAACCGTGTTTGAATCTGCACCTGATAAAAAATATGCCCATCACTACCAGGCACTCTATGATGTCCGCGAGAGAATCCTGCAGTCCATTGCAGCCCGGCATACGCCAGACCTGCTTGATATCTACACTTCCGTAAATTTTCCGTATGCCCGGCGGGATACGCTGCAGCAGGAAGTCCTTGCCATAAAACGAAGACAGATTAAAAATACTGCTCTTGCTGTACTCTCGAGACTCGATACTCCCGATATCCACCAGCTGATACAGGACCAGTTCGCCAGTTCAGAAAATGCGACGGATAAGCTGGTTGCGTTCAGCCTGTACATGGACAGTTCGGCAGGTGACCGGCCCGGCATACTTGATTCCTTTGAACAGGAATCGAAGAAAAATCCCGTCAGCTGGGAGAATTTCCTTTCGGTTATTGCCGGCAACAGCAGCCGGGATGTTCTGGATCTCATCTCCCGGATTGAGCAGTCGGATGCGTTCCGGATCGAGCAGGCAAATGACCAGCGGGCACTCTACGGGAGATTTGCCCTGAACCGGAAAAAATCCCTCCAGACGGAACAAGGACGCTCCTTTTTGCAAAAGACCTTACGCAGGCTCGCACCCATCAACGAGTACAGCACCGTCTCGATGCTGAGGGTCTTTGGAGCCCTTGATGCCATGGAAGATGCAGACCAGGTAGCGCTTGTCGGGATTCTTGCGGGGCTTTTATCGGATCTCGATAGAGAGAAAACACCGAGTGTCTATAATACTGCACTCCGCATTCTCCGCGGAGCACCGCGTGCGGTACAGCACTATGAGCAAAAACAAGGAATTATAACGGCACTCCGGACATGAGCAATGAAGGATAGTGTAAGGCAGAGGTATGGTATGAGGACAGGTGCATTTTTTATGAGAAAAAGATTTTACTGGCGGAGTCAGCGGATAAAATGAAATTATGGGATGAATCGATATGATCACAGCATTACCCCCCGAGGATTACCGGGCTTCCTATAAGCCCGAACAGGTTGAGTGTTCCACCACGGAAACATTGAAACCCTCAGAAGAGATTATCGGCCATGAAAGGGCCCAGTAGGCGCTCCACTTCGGG
>CAYWHL010000172.1:0-4728 GCA_964457995.1 uncultured Methanoregula sp.
AGCCCAAACCGGGCTTCTTTTTCCGTCCCGGGTTCCGGGTCAATACCGGAAAACCCAAAAAATCCACATTTCCTGTTCCGGTGGAGAATACCTTCAATTATCGCCCGGTTTACCAAAATACGGCAGATTTACACCTCACCAAAAGCCCGCCAAAGGCCATTAAATCGAGGCCGTTTTTGCCACTTATTTTATCCCATCCTGATCCCTGAAACGCTACCGTAATGCGAATATGAGGCTCGTTTTTTGTGTGTCGAATATCGGCCACATGAGATTTGAGATTCGCCCTGTCACTTTCCCGTTTCAGTGACAGTTTATATTCAATGAGCATTGGGCACAGTCCGGAATGCTTCCTTTGGCACCGTGATCTCAAAACATGCCCCTTTCCCCGGTTCTGCTGTCTCCCGAATAGTAATGCCGATAATGTCAAGGATGTTACGGGCAAGGAAGAGACCGAAGCCGGTATTCTTTCCATACCCGCGTTCGAAGATCTTCTCCTTCTCCTCTGCAGGGATACCATTGCCATCATCCTCGCACACAATGACAGGACCGCTGTCCCGGCTATCAACTGAGAACCGAATCTTCATGATCTTTCCGCCGTATCGCACCGCATTGTCTATCAGGTTGTTAAACACTTTGACAATCATTTAGTCGGCAACCATTTCTGCGCTGGCAGGAAGATCGTTTTTCGGTATGACCTGCCCGGGCGTGGCTTCCTTTGCCACAGTATTTACCAGTGTTCGGATATCCTGCCAGACGGGAGCCATTGTACCGATGTTCTCATAGGTTTTGGTGAACTGTATCATGGTGGAGATCCGCTGTGCAGCAGTTGCAACTGTATGCAAATACGCATTGAGAGTGGGATCATGCTGCTTACTTTCCAGTATATCCAGATATCCCAAAATCACTGTCAGCTGGTTGTTGATGTCATGTCGGGTAATACTGGACAGCAGGTTGAGTTTCCTAATGACCGCGTCGAGCGATCGTGAGAATCGCATAATTTCCTGCTCATGTAACTCCATCTCCTTTTCGAGAATTTTTTTGTTCGGTGATATCTACCATCGTTGTCAACAGGCAGGGGACTTCACCAATCATGATACTATCCACAGAGAACAAGCCGTACTGGACGGAGCCGTCCTTTGAATTAACCGGGACCTCCAGGTTCCTCACCTTCCCCTTCTCTTCATGCATGCGAAGGGCATGCAGCCGGTCCTCCTCCGGGTTCATAAAAATATTCAGGTCACGTACGCGTTTCCCGATGACTTCGTCCCGGGAGAAACCCAGCGTCGCTAAGAACGCTTCATTTACATCAATATATTTTCCATCCTGTTTTGTCGAGATTGCCATCAGGGCCGCACTGGAATGGAACGCCGCGGAAAATTTCTCTTCAGAGAGTTTGAGCTCTGAAAGATCCTTGCAGACCCCGAACAGCACGGGTCTCCCGTCCCATTCACCCTTTGTGACCCGGCTCTCCACCGGGATCAGCTGACCGTCTTTGGTCATTACCGGCAGCGGGCAGAAATCCATCGTTCCTGCCACTAATTCCTGCATGATGCGCTTCGATTCATCCCTGCGTTCCGGTGGATGCAGCATCAGTACTGGTTGACCGATGAGCTCTTCTCTTGTGTATCCGAACCGCCGGATGACCGTTTCGTTGGTGTGGAGTATGCGGCCCTCCTCATCAAGCACAAAGAGGAACTCATCAATGGTGTTAAAAAATGTTTCATAATTATGATGGATCCGTTTCAACTGTTCCTCCGCCTGCTTGCGTTCGGTGAGATCAATATCGAGGCAGTACAGATCCATTTTGCCCTTTGATCTTTTGATGATAACATGGCTGGAAAACACCGCAACCCGTGATCCATCCTTTTTCATGAGGGATAGTTCTGATGCCGGGATTGATTGACCAGTCTCCGCCATATACATTATCGCTTTCCTGACCTCCTCCCGCATTTCTGGTGGGATGATCAGTTCGACTAGGTTCTTACCGATAGCCTCCTCTGCACTATATCCATAAAGGTTCTCAGACGCGTTATCCCAGTAGTTCGTTGTACCATCCATACTGTAGCCCTGAACCGCTACTGATGGGACATGCAGGAGCAGTGTGCGGAACATCTGCTCGTTCTGTGCAAGATCTTCCTCTGCCCGGATCCGGTCAATGGCAGTCCCAATCTGGGTAGCGATCATTTCAACGCCAAGACGGGCATTTGTCGGGATTTCGTCAAATATATGGGAAGAGATATTGATGCAGGCAATTACCCTGCCCTTGGATATGACCGGGATGATTGCAAGGATTCTCAGCCCTTCCCGTTCCTGGACGGAAGTATGGACAATCCCGGTTTTGTTGTACTGGACATAGATCGGTTTCCCTGCCATCACCTTCTGGGCATTGGCCGAACCGGCAGGATAATGGGAAACGCTTTTTACGAACTCATCGCCAAGGTTCAGTGAGACAATGAGGTCAACAGAGCCACTCATCTCATCGACTAGATAGATGCCCCCGGTATCCATCCCGGAGATCTCGATCGCTGCAAGCAGGCAGGTATTAAGCGAATCATACAGTCCTCTGATTGACTGGAGGGTAAGACTGAGGTTCAGCTGGGTACGGAGGATCTGTTCCTGCCTCTTTTGCGCGGTGATGTCAATGATGATGCCACGGAGACCGGTTATCCTGTCTCTCATGATAATTGGTGATGAGTAGTTGGAGATGGGAAACGTGCTGCCGTCTTTCCGCAGGGCCAGGTATTCTTCCATCGGTCCAAGCTGCGGCTTTCCGTTAAGTATCTCGCGGATGACGTCTTTAGCCCGTTCCCGGTCCTGCTGAGCAATCATGTTCAGGACGTTAAGCCCCTGTTCGAACTCTTCCCGGGTATAGTCGAACATGTCGAACGCGATCCGGTTCGCGTACGTCAGGATCCCCTTCGCATCCATTTCATAGACGGTCTGGGGCAGCAGGTCAGAGAGCTCCCGGAATCGCTTCTTGCTCTCTTCCAGCGCTTCCTCCGCCCGCTTGCGTTCCGTAATATCTTCCAGTGTTTCCACGGCCCCGATAATTGCACCCTTGACATCCCGAATCGGGGCGGTGGTGAAATGCAACCAGACCCCGCGTGTTCCCATTTTGGGGAAGAAATCAGTAACTTCATAGGCTCCTTCGACGAACGGGGATTTTTTGAATTTTCCCGGGAATAATTCCGGAAGCTTCTCTACTGCCTCATCTATCATGAGATCGGCGAGCACAGGTCGTTCCGCATCGTAGAACGCCTTCCACTGGTCTCTGGTACCCAATACTTCCACTTCTTTTATGCCGCTGTATTCTTCGATTGCCTTATTCCAGGAGATGACATGATGATTTTTATCCAGTACAAATTGCGGGACCGGTGAACCGTGCAGGATGGAATTGAGATAGGATTCACTCTCTCTCAATGCTTCTTCTGTTCGTTTACGTTCAGTGATGTCGCGGATATTGCCAATAACTCCGATAATCTCTCCATGACCATTAAAATGAGGACTGTAAATACCGGATACCCAGCCTGATTTTTTGGTCAGCGGCACATAGTATGGTATATCGGGTGAGCGGACGGTCTCCCCGGCCAGCGCCCGCTGCAGCAGGGTGTCCACCTTCTGTTCCCGCAGGTGAGGGAAGAGGTCTAATCCATTTTTTCCCAGCGTTTCTAATGCGGAAACGCCGGTGAGGGATTCCATGAAGGAGTTCCAGACAAGATAGTTGAGATTCCGGTCAAAGACAACGACTCCTTCTTTTGTATTGTGGATAATTTCCCTGGTAAACTGATCGCTCTCCTTCAGTGCCGCCTCCGCCTCTCTCCGGCTTAAAAACCCGGCAACCTGCCGGATAAAGAAGGTGATCAGATCATGGTTTTCAAGTTCAGCTCCCTGAGGGAGGATGAACGTGACAGCACCGTTGAGTATTCCGTTCCAGCTTATGCCAGCGCTGTATACTTTTCCAAAGAAGGGCATTGCCTCAATTTTTTTACAGGTCTCGTACGGAAGCCCCCCAAAAGTGAGATCGGTTAAGCCCCCCGGAATCTCATTGCATTCGCCAGTGAGCATTTCAGGTAGTGCCCGGTCAGGGACTGAAAAACTAAACCCGTTCAAAGGCAGGCAAAGAATTGCCTCAATATCAGGTTGTCGTGTCCCAAGCCCTTTAACCACATTAATGGTGAGGGTCTTGGTGTCCTGATCAAACAAATTGATAGAAATGATAGTATCATCTGGTGTAATGTGTTTGAGGGTTCCGGCTATGAATGCATAAATATCTCCATCGGGAGGAAAATTATTGAGTTCTTCGACAGTCCGGGATAATAATTCAAACCATTTTCTGTAGTCCTGCGGTTTGGCCAGGTAATATATTTTTGATCGCCCGTGAACCCTGATTTCAACTTCTTCTTTTGCGGTGAGTATGTCAAGCAGCTTGGCAACGGAATTTCTGTTGATATCCAATTTTTCCGAGATTTCCCGGATATTCAATCCTCTCGGGTCTTTTTTCAACAGGTTTTTTATTTTTGATAAGTTGTCCATACTTTCATCGCACTCAGCTGAATCCCTAAGATACTCTATTCCGAATGTAATTACATTTTTTATTTGGTTTTTTTTCAATGCATGGCATTAAAAGAGGCATTATCGCTTTGCGATTTCGTTATAGGTGATAAATTCAAAGTAATTAGAGAATATTAGTCGATCAGGATAACATTAATCGATCAGGATAATCCTGAG
>CAYWHL010000173.1:0-4696 GCA_964457995.1 uncultured Methanoregula sp.
CATTATGATCATGTCTTTTTTCCGGTCGGTTATGTACAGAACCCCCTCTTCATCAAGATACCCGATATCCCCGGTAAGGAACCACCCGTCATGGCGGAATACGGATGCAGTCGCCTCCGGCATGTTCCAGTAGCCTTTTGCAATTGACGGGCCGCGGAGAGCAATTTCACCTGTTTTAGCACATGCAAGTTCCTTTTCGGGATCATCCACATCTACAATCCTCACTTCGGTATATCCCACGGCGACGCCGACACTCTGATAGTTCCTGGTCAGGTGCGGGTATTCCGGGAGCGTGGTCGTTCCTGACCCAATCACAATCGTCTCAGATAACCCATACGAATTGGCAACCGGTATATGATAGCGGTGGTCAAACGCTTCCCATACAACGGGCAGGAGCTGTCCCCCTCCAGAGATAATTACCCTGACCCTTGCTAGCTGTTTCTCAGTTCCCTGGGGGGAATGGACAAGCGAGTGGATAACCGGGGGCATACCAGCAAGAACAGTTACCCTGTATTTTTCAGCAATTTCAAGATACCGGTCGAGCTCGAAACGTTCCATCATAATGAAGGTACCCCCGGCACGGAACATGGACAGGCCCCAGGAAAGTCCGACATGCCCCATCGGGTAGATACCAAGATATATATCGTCCGGCATGAGCCTGAGTGCTTCACGCTCGGCATCAAGTGCAGACATCCAGTTCCCGTGCGTGAGCATCGCACCTTTGGGTTTTCCCGTTGTCCCGGCGGTATACTGGATATGGCACAGGTCATCAGCAGCACAGTTGACTGCCCTCATTATGGAGGGAGCCTGCGGGAACGATTCCCATGCAACCGATCCATCACATGAGCTGTTGATGCAGACAATAGAGGAGAGGATAGGGGCGTTATGACGGATAGTGGAAAGAACCTGCACTCCCTGGCTGTCCGTGATAATCGCTGAAGCACCGGCATTGTTGATTGCATGCAGTAACTCATCACCGCGATACACGATATTGGTGGGTACAGCTACCGCACCTATACGCCAGACAGCAAAATAACTGATCAGGTATTCCGGTGAACTTTCCAGGTAGATACAGACCCGGTCACCCTTTTTAATCCCGAGTTTTGAAAGCCCAAGACCAACCCGGTTCATCTCGTCCCGGAGTTTTCCGTAACTATACGTCTCATTACGCGAAGGACACATTAAGGCTGTTTTTGTCGCCGGAACACTTTTTGCATCAAGAAGGGTGGTAACATTGGGCATAAGACATCAGACGTATATGATGCACCAAATTTGATGTTGATGTATATAGGTGTTCATATCCGATGTCTGCCGTCATGAAAAACCACAGGAAATTCAATTCCTTTCATTTTTGTAAATATGCCAACGTATTTCTGGTTATTACGCCAATTGATCAATCTGAAATTTATGGTAAAAGACGAGCACCAGACACAGGATACCCCCGGGCAGCCTCAAGAGCCATCACAGCCTCCAAAAAATTCCGGCAGACAACGGAATGTCCACCACCCCAAAGAGACCACAGCCGTCACAAGGGTGGTCGGGGGCACTATTCCCTAAAGGACAATGGCTCCCGACAGGCACTGGAGAAGTCAGCAGAATCGAAAGAAAAAGAGACCGGCTTTGATGAGGGGGAAGAAACCGGGCCTGACCGGTCATCTCAACAACAAAGGCACTACAGGAGAGGCAGACCAGAAAGGAGAATCATCGAGGAGTCGGCAAATGATCCATACTGCGAATAACATACCTGATTGGTTCTGTCCGGATGCTGTGAGACACGGGTTTTAAAAAAATAAATCCGCAATAAAAATACTATACTAAAAAATTTACAATAAATTTAACAACTCAATTTTTTATCCGGAGATTTTTTTTGGAAAATATCACACGGGTCCCCCGGGTAATTATCTGACAAACCCGTTCATTTTAATCATGTACACTTAAAATAGCCTTAATGACGTAAGATCATTCCGGGCCCGCTATGGGCTCCGATTGGTGTCTGACAGGATATACCGGAGCCCGTATTGTCCCCCGTTTAACAAAACCCTCAATTTATCGTTATTTTGGTAAAAGGACAATTTTATAGATCCGCCTTATTGCCATTTCTGCCAGTTTTATTAAAAAAACATACACGTATAATCATGACAAAAAAGTGGCTGCCGGAATGCGTTTATGAGGCTGCAAAGGGTATTATATGGTGCCAGAATTCAGCCCCTTTCTGGCAAAACAGAGTAAATTTAGCAGTAATTAGTGTTAATTCCGGTTTTGAGCGGGTTTAGTCAGAAAGGTTTATGGAAAAGACTTCTTAGTAAAAAAATCAGGAAGGGAAAAAATCTGAATCTTTTCAGGAAATTTTTTTAAAAAGAAAAGATTTACTGGTATTCCGGCGGCTGAACCTGTTTGGGAAGACCTCCCTTGAAGTGCTGCTGGATATTTTTATAATAGTCCCTGAGCCGCTCGTTCATCATCGGGTGAACCTTTTTCTGGGCTTCTTCAAAATGGCGCCGCGATACCATCTCTGCATCTTCACGCAGCGCCAGCATGCCAGCTTCCCGGCAGAGCGATTCCAGGTCAGAACCGACAAAGCCCTCGGTAATACCAGCGAGCATTGCTGCAAGCTGTTCCCGGGCCGGGTCTGAAAAGACCAGATTCTTTTCATTAAAAAGTTCCACAAGATGTTTCCGGCGTGTACCCGCAGGTGCACCTGTGCTGCCTTTGGCAGCTGGTGTTATGGCTGCTTTTATATCGTTAATTTCAAGATTCCGGCCCATACCCAGTTTCTCAACTAACTCCCCGATTGCTTCCTCGGTGTATCCTTCCGTCAGTTGCATAATCTCTTCAAGCGCTGAACCTTCAAGCGGCATGAACCGTGTGTGAATTTGGATAATCTTTTTCCGGTCCTCGAATGCAGGTTCCCCGATATACACCAGCCTGTCAAACCGCCCAGCCCTCAGGAGCGCCGGGTCGACAATATCCGGGCGGTTCGTCGCACCCATAATCACAACATCCTTGAGCTCCTCAAGACCATCCATCTCGGTCAGGATCTGGTTGAGCACATTATCGATCACGTGTGAGTCGCCGGATGTTCCCCGTGCAGGTGCCAGTGCATCAATCTCATCAAAGAAAATAATGGAAGGGGAAACCTGGCGTGCCTTCTTGAACACTTCCCGCACCGCACGTTCGCTCTCACCAACCCACTTGGAGAGGAGCTGCGGTCCACGGACCGGAATAAAGTTAGCCCCGCTTTCGCTTGCTACTGCTTTTGCGATAAGTGTTTTCCCGGTGCCCGGTGGGCCATAGAGAAGCACTCCCCGTGGGGGTTCAATACCAATATCTTCGAATTTCTGGCGGTGGGTAAGCGGATATTCGACTGCTTCCCGAATTTCAGTTTTTGCGTCTTCAAGCCCACCAACATTCTCCCATTTCACATGGGAAACTTCGAGCATCACTTCACGCATAGCACTGGGGCCAACATCACGCTTTGCACTGCGGAAGTCACTTGCCAGAACCCGCAGCGAATCCAGCACTTCTGCCGGGACCTCCTCAGCATCGAGATCCAAATCCGGGAGATAGCGACGCAATGCCCGGATTGCTGCCTCACGGGCAAGCGCTGCGAGATCTGCACCGACAAAACCGTGTGTCTGCTGGGCAAGAAGTTCGATTCTCACGTCATCAGCAAGTGGCATGCCCCGGGAATGAATCTTGATTATTTCGATCCGGTCAATCTCACTTGGGACGCCAATCTCAATCTCCCGGTCAAACCTTCCCGGTCTCCTGAGGGCAGCGTCTATAGCATCAACCCGGTTTGTTGCTCCGATCACAACAACCTGGCCGCGCTCTTCCAGGCCATCCATCATGGTCAGGAGCTGGGCGACAACCCGGCGCTCTACTTCTCCTGTAACTTCCTCTCTACGGGGTGCGATAGAGTCAAGCTCATCAATAAAGATAATTGAAGGAGCGTTCTCCCGTGCCTCCTCAAAAACTTCGCGGAGCCGTTGTTCACTCTCACCATAATATTTCGATATGACTTCGGGGCCGGCGATCGATATGAAGTGCGCACCACTCTCGCTAGCAACTGCCTTTGCGATAAGCGTTTTACCTGTTCCTGGAGGACCGTAGAGAAGCACCCCTTTGGGGGGTTCTATCCCCAGTTTCTGGAAAAGTTCCGGGTGGCGTAGCGGAAGCTCGATGGTCTCACGGAGACGCTGGAGTTCATCTTTGAGACCCCCGATATCTTCGTATGAGAACCGTTTGATGCCTTCAAAACCTGCTGCTGGTTTATCGGAGAATTCAACAGACGTATTTTTAGTAATGATAACTGCTTCTTCAGGCTCGATTTCTACAACCTTAAATGCCACGATCTGCGGCTGGATAAATGGCAGACCCAGCATGATCGGCACGGAATCATTTTTCGCTATCGGGAAATCGATAAGCCCGTTTAACACGTGGGGATTATTGGCAATAGGTATCTTTTTTGGCAGGTCTTCCGGGGGGGCAAGCACAACCCGCTTTGCTTCCACTTCATTGTCAATTTTAACGACCTTGACAGTATCTCCAATACTGACACCGGCATTAAGCCGGGTGAAATTATCAATCCGTATCTTACGCTGGTTCCAGTCCTCAACAAGCGCACGCCAGACCTTGGCAACAGTCCGGCGTTTCCCTTCAATTGCCACAAGATCACCAGGAGAGATCTTGAGAA
>CAYWHL010000174.1:0-4690 GCA_964457995.1 uncultured Methanoregula sp.
GAGGTACCCGATCAGGTAATGCAGGAGGATCCCTTTAATCACCGGGTGGATAAAATCGCTAGATGTCCGGTCCTGTCCCACATCACTCTTATTCGCAAACTTGCAGAGCTGCCCGATGAAGCCCTCGATCACTGCAAAATCCGGGGGAGTATGGTAAACGGTACCGGATCCGGGATCAACAACAACCACATCATTTTCCGTCCTGAATTTCCCGACATAGGACTCATCAATCGTGCCTTTTGTCACGATCTGGTGGATCTCAAGGATCAGTTCCGTTGTGAGAGGGGATTCCTTCTTTTCCAGGATGAACTTCATCGCCTCATAATTGTTAAGGATCATCTGCTCAGCGTGGTTCTTTGGTTTCCGTCCCTTCCGAAGCATCTCTTTTGCCGCTTTCCGCGTGGTAGCCGCTCCTTCGAGAATACTGGATGCAATCGCCTCTTCCATCAGGGAGTTGATGATATACGATTGTTCCATACGGATGGTCTTGTTGTGGATCTGTATTGTGCCGGAGAGGTACCGATCGATAGTATGCAGTCCTTTGACAATATCCGGAATGAATGAGTACTTCAGGTCAATCTTAGCTACTGTGACGTGTTCGAACCGCATTATCCTGAGGAACTTCATGAGAGCCCAGATGGCTTTTCTCCGATCGGGATCTTCAATACGGTATTTCAGTTCATCCCAGTAAAGATACCGCCGGTTATACTCCCATACATCTTTATGTAAGCTATCATCTTTGGCAAATTTTTCATCGCCAAGGGACAGATCCTTACCCCAGCTTGCCGGGGGCTTCTCAGGAAGTTTCTGCATACGCTCCGTCTCGCTAACTACTAATTTAGCACAAATTAGTATTTATTAGTATTTGGGATTTTAGAGCGATTTTAATAAAATCTCTGCCGGGCCAGATACTAATTTAGTAGAGATTAGTAGATTTTAGTAATTGGAAAAGAGTCTTAAAATATCTAATTTTTTTAAAATTTACAGGTTGTAACCATTCCATCTAAGTGTATCTACTAGCGAATCGATTTTGACAAGAGTTTTAGATCCGTTGCAAGGACATTGGATTTTGATCCGAAATAACCTAGTGTTTTATCTGGATTCTCATTTACCATTGCCCTCAATATTGTTGATTCAACACACTGCTGATGCAGATTGAGTATTTTAACCGCCCGGGTCTGCCTGCTTTCCTTCGCTGAAATGATATCGGTCTGCTGGATCGGAGCATCTTTTGGTATCATCTTCGCAATTTTATCGCCGAGACTAACGATCTTGTAATAACCATAATCTTCCCGGTTCAGGAGCCGGTTTGTGTTCTGTTTGATATCTTTATGCGCTTTGAGCCAATCGTAAAACTCGGGGTTTCGTTTCGGGCCCATGTGAATCCCACCAAGACTGTCAAGACCATGACCAAAACCGAGTAGATCCCGTGCCGAGAGCACTTCCTGATCATTGATCGATTTACCAAAACTGACATTGACATAATGAAGGAAGTTTTTCTCTTCGTATCCTCGTTTCTTTATCTCGACTTTCAAAGCGTTCAGCGCTGTTGCGTGTGTTGAGATCATAGTTCCGTCAAAATCAATATAAAAGGCGTTGATTCCGTGATCGATATAGAAATTGATAATCTTTCTCGTAAAGAGCGGAACAGTAGCCGGAACGTATCCTATAATGGGTTTTTTATTCCGCACCATGATGGCGGTGTAACATGCTTCAAGGTAGGCGAGGAATTCATCAAGGTTTTCGCTTGTCAGCGTTCTTGCTATCTTCGGAACTGAAGGGATGGGAGTGATATCCGAAAAAGAATAAGCGGTATTGGCGAGGATCTCAATTTCATCCTCTGTTGGGTATCTCGGCCCGATTTCTTCGTTCTTGAACTGGAGGAGACAGAGCGTGGGCTTAAAGTCTGACTGAACGTGACTCTTATTCGCCGCCTTGTTTTTCGCTGTGGATGTGGCGGTTTGTTCATTAATTTTTTTCAGAGTGGTTTCGCTCATCGTGAAATACAGTTCATTTAAGCTCGCGAGTGCTGATGCGATTTTTGTCTCCTTGAAAAAAGTGTTAGTATTGAGGGCTCGTGTCGGTGTTGTTACTTTCTTGTTACCGATAGAAAATCCGAGCGTCCGCAAGTCAGTATCATCGGATACAGAATAATCGTCTATCCGGATTTCTGTACTCATCTGATCAACCCTGCAAGGATATCCTCTGTAATCCTGAAAGAAGATTCATTTAGCCGTTTATATAAATTGTGGCATTCACTAAGTGAGAGATCCTTGCGATATTTCTGCCATAAAAGCAGACCGACAGTGCCATGAATGCGGATCTGCAACTTGTTCTTCAGCGTCCGTGCCCGTTCATCGATGATGCAGACATACCGGGCGTGTTCCTCTTCCTTTTGCATGCCGAGGCAGAGAACGCTGATCTCGCCATCATGGAGCCATGGATATCGTTTGGATAATTTACTGAAACAAGAATCATTATTCACCGGTATAACGGCAAATTTTCCATACGCTGTAAATTCCCGGAACGTATCCGGGTTTCTTTTTATCTCTTTGAATACCTGCTGGGTAGTTGCCAGCCAGTAGCCGTGTTTTATACAGATATCCAGTGCTTTTGGAAACTGGATTTCACGGAGGATACAGATGATGGACGATGTATCGAATATCTTCATCTTATCCTCTTGCCCGATCAAGGAATTTCTCAATCGGGAGCCCTGCCAAAAATGCGGCCTTCTCCAGGCTTACTTTTCCTTTCTTATAGAGTGAGGCTGCAGTAGTAATCCGCTTTTTTATGACCCGGTCATAGACTGCGGATTCCTGAGTGAATTCGGGGTGTGAGATATAGATAAAAAGGAGAAGTTCATCCTCCGACAGGTCGTTGAGGAAATTTTTGAAATCCTTTATCGCCTCTATCTCTTCTTCGGAGAATACTTGCTTTGCCCTACTGAGTGCGGCCACGCCGACAGTGGTAATTAGGTATTCGTGACCTTGTTCCTTCACGAGCCCGAGAGATCGCAGGTTTCCTATCTCGTTCTCGGCGGCCTCGCTGTAGGGGCCGAAGGTATGCGGGATGAAGTCGGCCTGCTCCCGGATCTTTTCGATATAATCTGCGATAAGGAATACCTCTTTCTGGAACGCCACCTTTCCTTTGAGAGGATCATTATTGCTGGCATGCAGCAATTGCAATATTGCAAGGTCCAGATCGGTAAGATCCTCGACAATATCCTCGATTGAAAACTCCATCGCAGATTCCTTTTCCTATTATTATGTACGAGCAGTGATCTTCAATGCTTCTGCGGAGGTTTTGTGGGTGGGGGTATTAAAGGATGGGCACCGGGAGGATGAAAGTGAATGGAAAATGTTGGGTCATAAGATAGTATCCAGTCGCTTTTCTGACCATGGAATGTCTTCTACTTGACCTACCCAATGATCATCTGATAATCGGTTGGCATAGGTACCATAATAATCACATAATCTCAGAATCGCCAGCTCCAGATACCACATTCCTAATCGCCATGCATCTGGATAGAGCCCGGTAAAAAGGTGCCGTCTTTTATTATCTGGGTGAACCATTGAATTTCTGAGTTCCGTTAAAAAATAGGGAGCATCAACGAAACCTTCCTGCTTTGCCAGCTCCCGAATTTTAATAAAATTATCGGGGATTTCCTGAGGAATCTCCAAATGTGAAAAAAGAAAACGAAATTTGTCTGATGCTCTCGTTAATTTACTAAAGGCATTTGGATCATCTTTTTCTTGAGAATCTATCGAATATTCATATGCCAGTCGTTCTATCGCTATCTGTGCTAGAATTATGCCAGTATCAATTCCACTTCCGGATGTGTTGTTACTTCGTGCACCCCAATAGATAACGGTATGAAACGTCTCTCTCCACCGTTCATCTTCAAGTCTTAACATAAAATTTGGAAATAACTGGGCAAGTTGTTCGGAATGATGCTGATCAAACCATGACGTCGAACTTTTTGTAGGTTGATGCGGGCAAATTCCCAATGCCCATACCTTGTTTTCATCAGTATCATATCCCACTGGCATTACGGGCGGACAGAATGTCCCTTGGCAAAATGTGAAAAACAAACGAAGATCCAGTAACATTTGTCGGGCAGTTTTACCGTCAAACTCCGAACCATCTGCACGAGACAACCAACAAACATGGGAAAGAAAGGGATTACGATTTTTCGGGCTTCCTGATTTTTTGGTCTTTTTGATTTCATGCAATTCAGTTTTCCATTTTGCTGACATCAATTCAGTAACACCGAGAGCGTAGGTAGAGTTTTCTGACCGTATGACCTTGCAGGTGGTACCTTTCTCGTCTTTAAAATTAAAAAGATGGAATATCACCTTTGACAATCGAGTTTCATTACTCCCTAACAACGGAACGGACTCTTCATTTGGAGAGAATGTTATGATCGCTTTTCCTGAAGATGAAGGTGAAACTTGCGAAACAAATGCAGAAATCTTAGTTCCATCAAGGATGATGCTCTTTATACTGGACATTGAACTGATAAATGAAAAATATCCCGGTAAGTCAAGCGGGATCTCTGTCCTCATATTCAGACAACAATCAGGATCCAGAACAATTTCTGCTTGACAATTGAATTCTCCCCGTTCAAATTTAAACCCCACATTCCGCAGTAAGCGATTTAAAAATAATATTTTTCATAGGGACCTCCAAG
>CAYWHL010000175.1:0-4674 GCA_964457995.1 uncultured Methanoregula sp.
TGTTCACCAAAATTCCTGAACGGAGAACGGAACCCGATTCGGGCTTGGTTTGACTACAGGGGAGATGAAGTCACTCTTCCAGGAGGTATTCACGCACGGTACCAGAGCTGGTGAAACGTATCAAACAGGGGTTGTCGGAGCTCAAACGGGGGTCTTTTTAGGCTTTGTCTGGAAACGGGAAGGGTATTGTGAAGATGAGGCAATAGCGGAAAAGGTTGAGCATCCTGGTATCGGTAAAACGGTGAGGGGTGTGGATGAGGGTATTCAGTACTGCATGAATAATTGATCGGGTGTTGAAATATTCCGTCAGCTTTTTCGAAACGATCAATCCCTTATACCATGAGACAGAATTTATACTATTCTCAAAATAATTCAGCGGATGATGTGATGACATTCTGGCAGGATAAACAGATCCTTCTTACCGGTGGAGCAGGTTTTCTTGGATCGAGCATCGTTGAGCAGCTGCATGCACGGGGGGTCCGGAAGGATCAGGTCACCATCCCCCGCAGTCGCGATCTCGATTTGAGGAAATGGGAAAACTGCATTAAAGCGGTCAAGGACAAGGATATCGTCATTCACCTTGCTGCAAAGGTAGGCGGGATCGGGTTCAACCAGAATTACCCAGGGGAACTCTTCTATGACAATGCGATCATGGGGATCCAGATGATCGAAGCAGCACGGCAGGAGGGTGTTGAAAAATGTGTCATCCTCGGTACGGTATGTGCCTACCCCAAGTTCACTCCGGTCCCTTTCAGTGAAAAAGACCTCTGGAACGGGTATCCCGAAGAGACAAACGCACCCTACGGTCTCGCGAAGAAAATGCTCCTTGTCCAGGCGCAGGCATACCGGCAGCAGTACGGGTTCAACGGGATTTACCTCCTGCCGGTCAATCTCTATGGACCCCGGGACAACTTCAACCCGGAGAGTTCGCATGTAATTCCCGCACTCATCAAAAAATTTGTTGATGCGGTCCGGGAAAAGAAAAAAGTTGTTGATGTCTGGGGTACCGGGAGTGCTTCGCGGGAGTTCCTGTATGTCGATGATGCTGCCTGTGCTATTGTCCTTGCCACTGAAAAATATAATAAGCCGGATCCGGTGAATCTCGGTGCGGGACGGGAAATTTCTATTAAGAACCTTGTGAGTATTATCCAGAAATATACCGGTTTTACCGGAGAAATCCACTGGGATACGAGCAAACCTGATGGTCAGCCACGAAGGTGTCTTGTCACTTCACGGGCAAAAGAGGAGTTTGGATTTGAGGCCAATGTGCCGTTTGATGTGGGGTTGAAACGAACGGTGGAGTGGTATGTAAACAAAAAGCCTTGATTTAAGGAATAATGGACAACATATTTTCTCTTCGATCAATCAGGCATAAATAAAATTATGGTTAATAAAATACAGGAAATCACTGCGAATATAATTTCAGACCATCTCGATACAATCAGCGTGATAAAAAATTTCGAGGAGTTTTAATGAAGATATGTGTTATCGGTACCGGGTATATTGGATCTGTCACCGGTGCATGTCTGGCAGAAATGGGACATTATATCATTTTTGTCGGCAGGGATACAAAGAAACTTGATGGATTACAAGCCGGAAAAAGCCCGATTTTTGAGCCGGGTCTGGATCAGTTATTATTGAAAAATACCGAGAGAATTTCTACAACAACAGACATCACAGATGCAGTCCGGAAGACTGAGATCTCATTTATCTGCGTTGGTACCCCTCCCCTCAAAGACGGGTCCAGCGACCTGAGCCAGATAGAGGCGGTTTCCCACAGCATAGGAAAAGCCATTCGTTCCGATACGAAGTATCACACGATTGTTACGAAAAGCACGGTACTTCCCGGTACTATTGAAAACCTGATTATTCCAATCCTCGAGAAAGAATCCGGAAAGAAACCCGGTGTTGATTTCGGCGTAGCTTCAAACCCTGAATTCCTCAAAGAGGGGACAGCAATCGAAGATTTCTTTAAAACAGACCGTGTTGTCATCGGGGCACAGGATCAAAAATCCAGGGATCTACTGGAAAAACTCTACAAACCCCTCAACGTCCCGATCTTTACCACAACCATCCGGACCTCAGAGATGATAAAATTTGCAAGCAATGCATTCCTCGCAACGAAAATCAGTTTTGCCAATGAGATCGGGAACCTGTGCAAAGAACTTGGCATCGACAGCTATTCCGTGTTTGAAGGAGTCGGTCTGGATACCAGGATAAACCCGAAATTTTTCCGAACCGGCATTGGATTTGGGGGTTCCTGTTTCCCAAAAGATGTCTGTGCACTGATTGTCCACGCAAAATCCAAAGGGATCACCCCGAAAATTCTCACCTCAGTTATGGCAACGAATGATGATCAGCCCAAGCGGATGATTGCGCTCTTAAAAAAGCATCTGAATCCCAAAGGCCGCACAATCGGCGTGCTGGGACTTGCATTCAAGCCGGACACCGATGACATCCGTGAAAGCCGTGCAATACCCATCATCACCCTGCTCCTGAAAGCAGGTGCCCGCGTGAAAGTGTATGATCCAGTTGCGATGAGTAATTTCCGGCAGCAATTCCCGGATCTCATTTACACAACTTCTGGGTCTGATGTTTTAACCGCTGATGCCGTGCTCATCGTGACGGAATGGAAAGAATTTGAAACACTCGATTACCAAGGTAAACTGGTCATTGACGGCCGTAGACTGGAAAAAGCACGCAAAGAAGCCGCAGTATATGAAGGAGTCTGCTGGTAAATGACCGTCACGAAAGCAGTTATCCCGGCAGCAGGACTTGGAACACGGTTCCTGCCGGTCACGAAATCGTTGCCAAAGGAGATGCTCCCCATCATCGATAAACCGGCCATTCATTATGTGGTAGAAGAGGCTGTCGATTCAGGTATCGATAATATCCTAATTATCACGGGTAGGGGGAAACGGGCGATTGAGGATTATTTTGATGATGCCCCGGAACTCAGGATGCATCTCGAACGCCAGGGCAAGTGCCAGCAGCTCGAAGATCTTCAGCGTATTTCACGGTTTGAAGGGATCCATTTTATCCGGCAGCGGGAGGCAAGGGGACTCGGAGACGCGGTTCTCTGCGCCGAGAGGCATTGCGGGAACGATCCGTTTGCGGTACTGCTTGGCGATGACATCATGAAGGATCATACACCATGTACGAAGCGGCTTATCGATATCTTTGATACAACCGGGTCATCTGTAATCGCAATTCAGGAAGTTCCTGAGGAACACCTCAGTAGATACGGCATTGTAAAAGCCAAGGAATACGGGGAAAACCTTCTCCTGCTGGAAGATATCGTCGAGAAACCGCATCCGGAAGATGCTCCCTCGCATTTCGGCTCGATTGGAAGATACATATTCACCCCGACACTGTTCTCCTGCCTGAAACAGACCTCCAAAGGCGCCGGTGGCGAGATCCAGCTCACCGATGCCATCCGGCTTCTCATGAATAAGGAAGATGTGTATGCATACTGTTACCAGGGAAAACGTTTCGATACCGGGGATAAACTTGGGTATATTGAAACGATCATTGATTATGCACTGGAAGATAAAACCATGCGTAAGCAGTTGCATGCATTTTTAAAACGGAGGATTAATGGATGAAAGCCTTAGTTACCGGTTGTGCAGGATTTATCGGGAGTCATCTTACTGACCGGCTCCTTGTTGAGGGGTACGAGGTTGTTGGGATCGATTGCTTCACGGATTACTATGCCCGTTCGATCAAGGAGTCAAATATCCGGGATGCAAAACAACACCGAAATTTCACCCTGATTGATGAGGATATCCTTGAAATGGGATCCTTTCCGGATGTCGATTATGTTTTTCATGAAGCAGCACAGGCCGGAGTACGTGCCTCGTGGGGTTCAAGTTTTTCAATTTATACGCGGAACAATATCGAGGCAACGCAACGGCTCCTGGAGTGGTATAAAGATAAACCCCTTAAAAAATTTGTTTATGCGTCATCATCCTCAGTTTATGGGGATGCCCCTCTCCCGATGCAGGAAGAGATGAAGCCTCAACCGATCTCCCCATATGGGGTATCGAAACTAGCTGCGGAGCACCTTTGTTACTTGTATTGGAAAAACTATGGAGTTCCAACGATATCTCTCCGGTATTTTACGGTCTATGGCCCGCGGCAGAGGCCGGATATGGCGATCAATAAATTTATGAAGGCGATTATGAATGACGACGCCCTTACGTTATATGGTGACGGATCGCAGACCCGGGATTTTACGTTTATCGCTGATGTAGTTGAGGCGAACCTCCTTGCTGCAAAATTTTCAGAAAACGGAGGGGTATTCAATATCGGTGGCGGGAACCGGATCAGTGTCCGGGATCTGATTGCCGCAATTGAGGCAGTGACAGGGAAGAACGCCGATAAAATTTATGCTGATGAACAGAAAGGCGATGTCCAGGACACGTGGGCTGATGTGGTGATGGCGGAACGGATGCTTTTATGGCATTCTGTCGTAAGAATCAACGAGGGGTTGGAGCGGTATTTTAAGTGGATAAACGATGAGTAGTGAATTTTTAGTGTGTTATCATCAGCTCATGTTTTGATGGCGGGATAACCGCGTATCGAGTGAGCATTTTTTGTCCCCAATTAACATTGAGAACTAGTGTCTCGTCAACTTTCAAGTGTCGGATAAAGGCGGCGTAATTTTACCCTGGC
>CAYWHL010000176.1:0-4651 GCA_964457995.1 uncultured Methanoregula sp.
ATCTTGTAAGAAAGATGCGTTCGGATCCGCGTCTCCGTGGATTCAAGGTTGTCATTGTTACCGATCGGACATCCCTTGAAGAACAAATGCAGGACACTGCTGTACTGACCGGTGAACGTCTCCGTCCGGATAAAGATGATAATCAGCGGGGCGAATCTGTCAGCGATCGTGTGCGGAGAATCCTTTCAGAAGATGGTCCCGATCTTGTCTTCTGCATGATCCAGAAGAACCAGGACCGTGGTGGGGAAGTCGATATTCTGGAGTACGAGGTCCCCGTTTCTCCTCCAAGGCTAGCAGTGTGTGATAAGGATCAGGAATATTCAGTTATTCGCGATGAGAGCGATTTATCTTCAGATCCCTGTTACGATGAAAAACAACAAAACGATCTCGCCTGCAAAACAAAATACCGGAAAACAAAAACACTCCGGCAGGTAATCAGAAGATCAAATCTCTATCCCGAGCTCAACAAATCAGAAAAAATTCTTCTTCTCATTGACGAATGTCACCGCTCCCATACCCTTACTTTACATGCCAATTTAATGACTGCACTGCCGAATGCAGTAAAAATTGGCTTCACGGGAACACCGATAATGAATTGTGACCGGAACAACACACTGAGTATCTTCGACACATTTATTGATACTTACAAAATGAAGGAAGCCGAAGCTGATGGGGCAACCGTTCCGATTATCTATGAAGGTCGTGTTCCCATGGGTCTTGTTGAGAACGCCAGCCAGCTCGATTCCATTGTACGAATAGAATTTTCTGATTTTACTCAGGCAGAACAACAACTGATAATGCGAAAATTCGCAACCGAACGAAAAGTCCTGGAAGCAGAGAAGGTTATTCGGGCGAAAGCTTATGACATTCTCTCTCATTACATCCGGAATATTCTGCCAAGAGGCTTTAAAGCACAGGCGGTTGCAGTCAGTCAGGAGGCTGCAGTCGAATACCAGAAAGCTCTCGTGGCAGCACGCGATGAGCTGATAGACCAAGCAGAACATATCGATCCCGCATTATTACAGCTTGACATCGAAGATCTCCTTCTCCGTCCGGAGGAGGACCGCACTCTTGTCATGGCTCATCAACAACTGGATCGGATTAAAAACCTTGAATTTGCTGCAGTAATATCTGGAAAGCATAATCAGAGTGGCGACTGGGATCAATGGTCGGATGCTGCGAATATCAAGAGAAATATCGAAAATTTCAAAAAGCCCTTTGAGCATCCCAATCCAGAAAAATGTAGCAATTTAGCAATATTGTGCGTCATGCGAATGCTGCTCACAGGTTTTGATGCTCCTGTTGAACAGGCGATGTATCTCGACCGGCAGATGAAGGAGCATGATCTGCTCCAGGCAATCGCACGAGTGAACAGGATCCGGGCACAAAAAGAATGTGGGTACGTTATTGATTATGTAGGAATTGCCCTTGAATTACATCAGGCGCTCACTGAATCGGCAGAGGCATCTGAGGGGGTCCAACGGCCGGATACCGGTATCGATAGAATTCTTGATGAAATTCCAATTCTTCGGGAACGCCATCAGAAGGTATTGGATGTTTTCAGATCCCGTGGTATTCAGGAGATTATGCCTATCAATCCCTGCGTGGAACTACTTGAAGACGAAAAGATTCGTGCAGAATTCATCAATAAGATACGGGCATTCTTTGCCAGTTTTGCTATTGTTATGCCGCGGCCGGAGGCATTACCTTTCATACGGGATACAAAGATCCTGGGATTCATCGCAAAGGTTGCTGCAAATCTGTATCGTGACAATCAATTGAATCTTGTTGGTATTGACAGCAGAATCAAACAGCTTATCGATGAATATGTAGCAATACAGGGAATCGATCCGAGGATTCCGCCCATTGAAATTACCGATTTACACTTCAACGATGCTATTAAACGGGCTGGTTCTGCACGTGCAAGAGCTTCTGAAATGAAGCATGCTCTCAGGCACCATATCCGTGTGCATTACAATGAAAATCCGGCTCACTTCCGTCTGCTCAGTGAACGTCTTGAAGATATTTTACGAAGACTTGAAAGTAACTGGGATGAATTAGAAAGGGTTTTAGCCCAATTTATTCGGAATGAAATTGAACAGGAGAGACGTTCTGAGATTCCGGGTCTTAATCCAAAAATGCATGCTCCGTTCTTCGGTGTATTAAAAGAGACCATTGAACAACAAACAGGTAAAGAAATCGGCTCTTCAGATCCTTCATTCAAATCAACAGTAAACCTTACAATAGCTCTCGTAAAGGAGATACGAAGCAGAATCCGTGTTATTGATTTCTGGCGAGATGCACCAAGCAGAACTTCTTTAGAAAAATCCGTTTATCAGATTGTCCTTAAGAGTGATCTCATCGAACGAAAACGAATAGCTGAACTCTCAACAAAAATTGTTGATCTGGCAAGATATCGACACCGGTGGCTGGTTTGGGATGACGGAAAATATCAGAATTAATGATATAACGATTGAAATAAAACGCAGCAATCGCCGCAAGACTGTCGAAATAATTTTGGATCGATCAGGAAATCCGGTATTGTTTGCACCTGATACACTTCCCTATAAAAAATTATTATCTCTCGTCAAAGAAAAGCTCGTTACAATTTATTTAAAGCAAGGAAAAAAGATGGAGGAGATACATCTGACTCTTCCAAAAGAATACGTATCTGGTGAAGGGTTCTATTATCTGGGTCGTAAGTATCAACTGAAAATTCAGAAAAAAATAGACAATGAGGATCCCATTTCAAGATTGCATTTTCAAGATGGGCGTTTCGTGTTGGATGAGGATCTGGTCACATCTGGCAGGGATTTTTTTATTTCTTGGTATTGCACGCAAGCTAAAGAATGGATAAATGAACGAATATATCGGCTAGAAGAACGGGTGCTGGTTGAACCGACAGCAATCGAAATCCGTGATCTAGGGTATCGCTGGGGGTCCTGTACACGACAGGGGAAAATAAATTTTCATTGGAGAATTATACTCCTACCACCAGAACATATTGATTATTTGATATTACACGAACTAATCCATCTCCATGAGCATAACCATAGCAAAGAATTCTATGAGAGATTACGAAGGGCATCTCCGGATTATGAAAAACATGAAGAATGGCTTCGAAGGAATGGAGATCGGTATTCGCTCTAGACAAAATTGATAATTCACATGTGATTTTTTGGTATCACCCATACCGATTGGTCTCAGTCCTAAGAAGAGGAATAAAGAAGACCCAGCCAGCTCACAGCAAAAAAAATTACAGATTCAGATCGCCCTTTTCCCGCAAGTAATGGCCGGGTCCGGTTGTGCTGAACATTGCTGTTGTTATCAGTTCAAGCGGTTCAAGAATGGACGTGTCCTTGTCGAACGCATCTGCAAGATCCTTCAGCCCCTCGACAATGCTGTCGAATACTTTCTCATCAAGGGGGACCGTCTGTTCCCCGGAACGGACCCGCTGAAACCGTTCAAGCAGGGAATGATAACTCGTGTTCAGGACAAGATCTGCAAGAAGAACGTCCCGTGAAAACGCATAGCGGAAAGTCCTGCTGGTGATGCCGTAGGCCGCTGAGAAATAATAGATCTTTTTCTCAGGATTTTTCTCATTTTTCATGAGATTTGCGACATTCCTGAGTTCTTTCACCAGTTCCTTTTTGAAAAATGCTTCATGCTGCATATTCGGTCCCTCGTTCACAAACTGCCGGATGTACGATATTTACCGGGTACATTTCCGTTGTCTTCGCTCCATCAGCTCCCTTCCCACCGGTCATCACCCAGCAGGGCTCTTCCCGTGTTGTAGCATTGCCACACAAAGCCTGTGGGCCCTGCCAGACCGACTTCCAGATCGGTTCTTCGTAACCATACCGGTATCCCTTTGGGATCAGTGGTTCTACATGGGGAATTCTTTCTTCCAAGTATTCGCGGATTTCATAGAGTGCTTCGGTCCCGAGCATTGTCTCGATAAGAACATTGTTGAATTGTACAATGCTTTTCACAAGAGGGGAATCTTCGTTGATCGAATAGAAGATTGCCTGCCCGGAGGTCCTTGATTTGACCAACCCCCACTCGTCAAACTTCTTCAGTACTTTGGACAGTGTCTGGCGGGTCACTTTGATCTCATCCGCCAGTTCAGAAATGTTGAATTCAACCCCATGCATTGGCAACAGGAACTCAAGGGTCCTGAGCTCGCTGTTATTTCCTAACAATCCCTCAAAAGGGCTTACCATACTACATCACACATCATATAATGTTTATCTGACGAGGAGTTGAATCGCTCATCTCACAAGTATTAGTAGTAGTAGTATTAAAGAATTGTTAAACAGGATCAACATTAATGTTAAAATAATTATAAGGGTCGTTCTCTTCCTGATGTAACATTGAAGCCATGAGCAGTCAGTACAACTAAGGTCTTCTTCAAGTCGGAAATGTAAAACTTATCATCTTTTTTTCGAATTGGTGTGATATATCCTTCATTTTTCAATTTCTTTATCGCCCTGTCGAAATCTTGCTGGTATTTTTTTGAGAAAATCCATTTGAGTTTTTCAGAATTATATCCTGCATCAGGTTTAAAATTGCGATTTGTATAAAGAATATTAAGAATGAATAGTTCCCCGTTTGTTAAATCGCAGACCATTTAATTCCTCGGAGATTTTCG
>CAYWHL010000177.1:0-4643 GCA_964457995.1 uncultured Methanoregula sp.
GGTACAGTTCCTACAAGTGATATCGGCGTTTATTAAAATGTACCGATAGTACCCTCATTCGTACTGGAGAACTCTTTTAAAAAAAGAAAAGCATCCGCTCTGCCGGGCAGTATTATTCTATGCGTATGACCGTGAAGGTTCTACGCACAGCACCGGGGGGAGATACCTGATGGCCCGGGGTGTACGGCCGGTCGTTGCGATTGAAAAAGCAAAACGCCTGGCAATGGTGTGGGGGTTCAGGCTCATCGGGATGGTGATGGAAGAAAAGGCCCCGTTCGATTTTGCGGTCCACGACCAAGGAAACACCAGCCTCGTACGGGTCAGGAGGCTGAAGTATAACGCATACAGGGTAGAGAGTATCGGTGTGTCCTGTGCAGAGCAGGTACGGGAACTCCGGGAACTGGACCTCCCGCAAGGGGTTATGGGGGAACTCTGGGTGTGGGGTCCGCAACGGCCCTGGCACCGGTACCGGATTTTATCAGAGACGATTGAAGGGATCGGGGTCGTCGTGCAACCCGAACGGTCATCCGGCATTACGGAAACTGGGGGTGAACAGGAAGTACCCGGGCAGGTGCAGTCCGGATAACCTTTTTTTATACACTGTTCCCGGGGGAAGCTCAAAGAGAAAGCGGCTGATGTACCCTGGGGGGATAAAAACCGGAAAGAATATCATGGTATCATCGCACGATCCTTTTCCCCCAACTCCAGAAAACAAAGAAGATAACGGACAAATCCTGTATCTCGATGCCGGAGACCTTGCTTCGTGGTACCAGCGGTATCATACAACGTAACGGGGGGGAGTTATTCCAGATATCAGGAATTTTTTTTTTGAAGAGCAGGAAAAGGAGAGGTCGCGGCTTAACCGTCCCCATTCACACAACCATTTTACCGGCCGGTTCTCTATGGATCAACTCTCCTGTGCATATACCCTGACGGAAAAAATCGATCCCAGGGACACACCATTTCTCGCACGTGCCCTGCATCTTGAATGTCCAATCTGGTCAGATGATGCACATTTGAAACAGCAATCGTATGTTCCCTGTTATTCTACCCGGGAATTTTTGTCACTATCGAATGAGGATACATTATCCCTTTCAATTATTAATGACCCTCCCGGAGGATCATAGCAAACCATGAAAGGTATTTCGTTATCAGGAAAAAACCTGGCACCCGTGGCAGGGCACGGGCATCTTACTAAAGATACTCAAGAACCGGGTTCAGATTCGCATATCCGATAAGATGACCGGCTGTACGCTGTTGTGACTGATCCCCTCCGTACACCACAAACGACCGGTCAGGAGTGTTCCCCGATAATGCATTCCAGTACACAATCTCTTTAAAATAATCGTTATTTGCCGTCCTTCCTGATTTTATCTCAACAGGGATCAGGTCACTTCCCCGGTGTTCTATGAGACAGTCTATCTCATGTCCGTGCTGGTCCCGCCAGAAATACAGATTGGCTTCCTTCCCCTGATTGTAGCGGTATTTAAGGAATTCAGTCACAATCAGTGATTCAAAAAGACCCCCTTTCAAAGGGTGGTGGAAAAGATTATCCGGGCTCTGGATTCCTGCCAGGTGCGCAGCAAGCCCGGGATCGGTAAAATAGAGTTTAGGCATCTTCACCAGTCGCTTATTGAAGTTCTTATGATGAGGCCGGATCAGGACGATGATACATGATGTTTCGAGGACTGACAACCACTCTTTTGCCGTATTATGCGTAATCCCGCAATCCTGTGCCAGGGAAGAAAAATTCACGATCTGCCCGTTCCGGAAGGCGCACATCTTCATAAATGTCTGGAATGTTGAGAGGTTCTGAACTTGTTTTAACTGGTGCAGATCCCGTTCAAGATATGTCTGGATATACGATGAATAAAAATCCGCAGGATCGATCGTAGTACCATACAGGCGGGGGAAAAAGCCGGTATAGAGATACTCTTCGTACGGCTTCTTAACGATCCCCTCGAAGAAAAGCTCCCTCATCGAGAGGGGCAGCAACCTGATGATCCCGACACGACCGGCAAGTGACTGGGAGATACTCTCCATCATTAAAAAATTCTGTGAGCCGGTCAGAATAAATTGTCCGGGCCTGTTGTACCTGTCCAGAACACCCTGGAGATAGGAAAAGAGTTTGGGGACTCTCTGCACTTCATCAATAATTGCACCGGTCTTTTCAAACTGTGCCAGGAAGCTCCGGGGATCCTCCTCAGCAAAGGCACGGGTATCGGGATCTTCTAAGAGGACATACGGTTTTTCTGGAAATACCGATCTGACCAGGGTCGTCTTACCCGACTGGCGGGGGCCAACGACAGATACCGCAGGAAACCCTTCTGCAAGTTCTCTGAGCTTTTGTTCTGCATCTCGTTTGATCATCGCTGATACTCCCGATACTGGACAAATTGTAAATCACTTTTACAATCAGCCGCTACTATCTGTATATATCTGGTATACCATAAAATCTAGCTCTATTACCCTGGCATCTGAAAGGGGGGTACATTCATGAATCACGGGGTACATCTCCCCTTTTGGGACATCATCTCCCGGGCAGATAAACTAAGCCCGAATCGGGCTCCGTTCTCCTTTCAGGAATTTTGGTGAACAGCATACGCAGCCCGGGGTGTCCACCGCCAGAAAAAGCCTTTGAAAATCAAACGGGATTGGCAAAATACGCCCAATACACGATGAAATAGTGTGCTCTTTGGCGGTGTTCCGGAAGGCCTGTTTTTTGACCCCAGTACCCCCTGAAGGAGAAGTGATCCTGTCACCGGATACTGGTATGACTCTTGTTTTTTTTCAAACGATACCAGGAAAATGGGAGATTATCGGGGAGAAGACATTTTTGCATTATTGTTCGTCTTTGTGGTGGGGGGTGGTTCGCCCCGTGGAGGACCCCCCTTACATGAAAAAAAATCTTTGGTCCCACCTTTCCCCACGTCCCGGTTATCCATCACTCTCATACCAATTCTCCAGGATGATCATTCATTCACCGACAAATCTCCGCAACCTGACCTTCCGGATCCCTCCCTGCAAAAATACCTTCCACCACCCTTTTCCTTCGACCAGCGTCCGTATACAGAGAGCACCCGACAGAAGGATAAATCCGCAAAGGAGCACCTCACTATTTGCAATCCCAAGGACATCCGGCGTTTCGGTGAAGATGCCAATCCCGGGATTCTGTAAAGAAAACGGCCAGAAAAACCGGTACGCCGGATCTGCAATCAACGCATCTTCGAAGAAGTGAGCCGCAATCCCTATGACTGCGCAGACGAATGCATCAGAAAACCACATCCCGATGGCGGATGCAGCCAAATAGTCCCAAAAATCGCATACAGCCACTCGAAATATGTAGTCTTTCCCGCATCACCCTCTCCCTGTATGATATGTCTCTCATGATCCATCCCCCTTCAGCAGAACCTGTTAAAAGCTACTTCCCGAGGGGGATACACTGTATGCTACCGGACTCCTTCTTAAGATCCTTTGTCAGGAGAATCAGTGACTAAAACCTTATCTTTAAACACTGACGATAATTCCCTCAGTCCCGAGTTAAACCCTGCATGCACTTTACCTGACTCCGAGGATTCCTTTTTAAAAAATTATCTGAGTATTTTTGATTCTCCACTTTTTTCGTGGTATCTTTCATAAAAAAGCTGGTGACTGAAACTATACCCATATTTTAATGCCCGGTCAATACCGGATCACGTCAATATCCGCGTACTTTGCAATTTCGATAAAATCCGTATCTGCCGTGATAATCGCACCGGCATGATGAAAAAGAGCGATGCCTGCAATGAGAATATCAAATGCATTTACCCGGTTTCCGGTTGCTGCCATCCGTGCCGCGATACCGCTTGCGATATCCGCAGCAGGGAGGTTGAATTCCAGGATTTCGATATCCGAGAAAAAATGCCGGAAAAATTTTTCTTCTTTCGGGGACTTCAATCGCTGGATTCCTGCCATAATCTCATAGTAGGAAATGATAGTTGCCGCCGGCTTATCATTATCCGGGATGAGATTTTTTAGTTCTTCATTTTTAAAAAAGTCAATCAGGTATGATGTGTCAAGAACGATCATAATGTCTCGCCACCCCGGAATCACGGATCTCTTTAGTGGATGCGTGCAGGCGGTCCAGTATTTTTGAATCCCGTAACGCTCCGGCATATTCCCGTATGTCCCGGTTCTTTTTGCTGATCAGCCGGTTGATGACATCGGAGAAGCTGTCCTCACCATCCTTGAGCATAAGGAGGGTGTGATAGGTATCATCCCGGATCGTAATAGTCTTCATTGCTCAATGCATTCGTGCATGATAGTATTTAATAATTTTGTATAATCAATGACCCGGGAAAAACACCGCGGGTGAAGTGGGTGTCGGCTAACCCATCTCTGGCGCTATTCCGGTTTCCGGAAATACTGTTCATGTCCCCCAGATATGAACGCATATTTTAAGAAGGAAAATTACCGGCATGAGGGATCTGCTTTGTCCTGACAGACTGCGACATTACGGACGTCTGATTGTTACCTCAAAAGTCTTTATTCGTACCTGTCTGAAGGGGTTTCTTTTTAATTCTCTTTTGTTAAAAAAACGAGTGGGTGTCTTTTTTTTTAGATCAGGAATAAAAAAACATGCTCGACATCTGTATACAGTATCC
>CAYWHL010000178.1:0-4640 GCA_964457995.1 uncultured Methanoregula sp.
AGGGTGGATCAATTTCGGATTGGCGCTCTGGATCAATTTTGAGTTGGCGAAAACATTGCTGGGGAATTTTTAACGGTATTGAAAAACGGGGTGAAAAATGCAGACGATGCGAGTATACTCATGAAATGGGGGCGGACGGGAATATTCCGGGATGCACGAGCAAAACTATCAAAGATTGCCGGTTATCAGTCGTACACGTTTTTCCGTGGCCCGACCTTGAGCATTTCGATTATCCTGTCAGTATCGTTCACATCGAAGATGACCCGGTAATTCCCGATACGCTGGTGGTAATAGGGATATCCTTCACAGCCCTCCACATATCGGTAAGGATCATCTTTGATGGATTCTATCGTGTCGATGATACGCGATGCATGGGTTTTTGATAATTTACTCAAGCTGCTTTTGGGCTTTGTCAGCAAAGAGAAGAGAATAGCCCATCAAAGACCAAGATTTTTACGTACCTGTTCAGGTGTAGAGACCCGCCAGGCTTTGATATCTTCTTTTGCATCGGCGATATCTTTCAGGTCGTTCTTGGTTACTATGCCGTCTGGAGTGCACGTTCTTTTGATGAACTCAGGTATATCATATCATTATCCTGCGGGATTATCAAATGCAGTATGGATCACCGTCCGACAGACTTTTTCACTCATTTGAACAATTTCGTCTGGTGGGCCTGATCAGGAGTATTCCCCGGAAGGGCATGTGACGCGGACATTTTTTCCAATACAAGGTTCCTTTGGAAGAGGGTCAGATTGTCCTTCCTGTTGATTGAAAGGATCTTATCGAATGCGTGAATTGCTTCAAGGTATTTTCCAAGAGCTGCCAGTGCAAGACCCTTATTGTACCAGGCTTCAGTAAATCCGGGATCGATATCCGCTGCCTGCCCGAAAGAGTTGACGGCATCGAGATATTTCCTCTGCTTGTAAAGGATGATCCCCTTGTTATACCAGGTATTTGGGTTGTTGGAATCCATTCTGATGGCCGAATTCATCACCAGAATTGCCTCGTCATAATTGCCCTGCTCCGCGAGTTCGATTGCGCTGTCACAGAGTTCCCGGGCGTCAGGCATAGTTCTCTTATTGAGAGGGAAGACGATGAACATTGTGGAAATCATGGATGGTTCTTTGTAGCGATTCCCCACTACCTGCGGTGATATATGATTGAAGTGGTCATTAGCCGATCAAGGTACGACCGGTAAAAACATCCATGGGGGTTGGTGCAAGAACAAAATTTGAAGGAAAACCGTTCTGGCAGGTGCACAATACATTCACGTTTGTTGCATCCTGATTTTCCGATCATTCCCTTCGATAATGCCAATTTTGCGGAGGTCATTGACCATACCTCTGACAAATGCCGGCGTGGCATTCAGTACAATCCGATAGTCGGTATCGGCTTCTTTTAATGCGGCCGATTCCATTTCCCGGATAAGATCTGACAGCGATATTTTTCCGGCAGTTTCGATGAGATGTATCACCTGATCAATGGCCGGACCTTTCAGGTAGATGTCATTCAGCAGTTGCTCCGCGCTGTCATCGTCAACTTCAAGCTCCTCAAGAACGGTTTCAACATCCTTGAGGGAACAGGTGAAATGAATCCGGGGATCTATCGTAATATGGATGGCTGTATCATAGTACAGGTTGTGAATCAGGGCTATGTCGAATTTTTTTAAGGTCTCGCGGCCAACTTCATCCGGATCCCATGCCCTTCGCTTTACGATCAGATCTCCCGGATCGACTTTTTTAAGGAGGGCCATGCCATCCGGTCGGGTATCGACAACCCCGTTATTCTCAAGAATGCTCACGCAATCGTAGATGAGAATTGTCTGGGTCACCATCTTTTCCAGTTCATCATCCGGACATTCTCCGACACCCGTTTTCAGACTCTCTTTGATCCTGTCAAGATAGTCGGGGGTATAGATGATATCACCGGAATTATACCGCTCCATGATCCCGGCAAGGTAATCCCGGCAGAGTTGCAGATTTGATAGCATCCGGGCATTTGCCGCAGCAAAATCCGCATGGTTACCGGCAGGGGAATAATTCTCACCGGCATTCGTGTCCGAAGTTACTTCCTGAACCGGGCTTTGTAAGCTCTCCGGTTTCTGCCAGATCCTGGCGTTCTCGATAATAGCGATAAGATTTCCGATCGTCCCCCTCATCACGGTCTCTTCGTTAACAGTACTTTCGACCGCCTTCAGGGCACGGCAATTCTTTTCACGTAAAAATTTAATGAAGGTATCGGCATCACTCTCTTTGTAAAACAGCAGGGTTTCTTCCAGAACCATATGAGGTAGTTGTACTGCAGTACTTAATTTCTGTTCCTTTTAGGGAGAACGATATACAGGGAACCACAGCAAGAATTCGGGATACAATGAATTTCAGCTCATATCTGCGTGGACGACGGTATCCTCATAGGGAGAAGCCGGACGTGCCGGGAGATACGTACCCTAAGGATCCCTGAGACTTGAGTTCCGAAACCGAACACGAGTGGCGAGCATTTCGTTTGCGATATGCGAGGAGCGGGCCGGTGCAGCCGCTGGCGCCGGAGCAACGCGACAAGCCAGGGGCGTCATCATCCCAACCGGGCACTCCTGAAAACAGCGAGGTGATGTGAAGCGAATCGGAGTGCAATGAGCGATGAGCGAACGGAACAAGGACGAGTGAACATGACCGAGCGTCTGCAGCCCACCCGGTATTTTATCATCGTATGAATCAACGATCATTCATCGCAGGAAGATCGAAATGGGCGTTTTCCGGTATGCAGACAAGTATGTGGCCCCGACCAAGGAGCAGCGCGAGCGGTATATGACTGGGAAGAGCGAAGAGCACCACTTCGGTCCCGAAGGGCAGATCGTGCTCATCGAATACCACGAAGCGGCATATCTCAAGGATGATATCGACGATATCCGCATCCTCTTCACGGGGTTCAAGGACAAGCAGAAGGCCCGTGAAGAGGCGAAACGGCTGGCGGACCATCACGAGCACAAAGCGCCGCATAAAAATCTGTTTACGAAGGGACGGATGGCTGGCGATGATTTGAAGTCATCCGATCACAAAACCGGATGATCTCTGGCAAGTTCTGCCAAAATATCGGAAAATATAACCAGAATGCGGTTATCGATATAATAAAAACAAATTGAAGCAACCCGGAAAAATCTGGTGGTTCAATGAGACAGGAAAACGTCCAATATTTTACCGACAAGGAAGAAGAGTTCGACAATCTGTTGATCGAGATTGGAACAAAGAAAAATGTTGCAAAAGTGCTGGTGTTCCTTGCGAGCACACCGGAAGCAACCTCCCGGGCAATCGAGCGCGGGACCGACATGCGCCAGCCCGAAATAAGTATTGCCATGAAGTACCTGATGGACCAGGGATGGATCAGAAGTCGTGAGAGCCCCTCCGAGAACAAGGGCCGGCCGATGAAAGTTTACGAGCTGGCAAAAACCATAACCGTGATCATGGATTGCATCGAGAAAGAGAAGAAAAACGAAGCCAATAATCAGCTCGCTCTCGTCAGGAAATTACGGGATTATATCCGATAATAGTCTTCCAAAAACCCCTGTTTTCCGGCTCACTTCCCATTTCTTTATTTTTATAATAATATCGTCGGAGAAAACGAGCCCCGTATTCGCGTTCCGGGGGCGTTTGTGTAGCTGGATGGCATAAAGTAGGGAGCAAAAAACAGCTCGATTATAGGGCGATTAAAGGGCATTATTTAACTTGCAATTTTGCCGTATTTTGGCAAACAGGGTTAATTTTGGGCCTATTTTTTATTTAATGGTAAAATCTTGATTTTACAGGGTTTTCCGGATCGGGATCCGGGAAACAGAGCCCATTTTGGTCGTATTTTTAGTGATTAGCACATCTCTCTGGATACATGGATATTCCATCATTATAAAAGAGACCAGAGGTCTTCATTCATCCTTATCTCACAGGGTTTTTCTTATGATGTTGATACTATCTCTGACATTTTCATGATTCAATCCTCAATTGAGGATCAGTTCACAAGGAGTCTTTTGAGTAAAATCTCAAGATAGCGCTTGCCAATGGTGAGCAGATCGGAGTTGTCATCCACATAGAGTACCGGGATCATATACCAATACCACTTTCTCCCCGGGAACCGTCAGGTATGACGGGAAACAGCAATTTCAGACAAACGAGTACACCGCCCACGGTCCGGTGAATCTCACCGACAGGTCTCCATCCCGCTCGATCTCTTCTAACACAGCGCCAAGCTTCGGGTAGTTCTCATCCGAAACGAGACACGAGCAGTTCAGGATCATATCCCGTGCCGGCACCTGCCCTTTCTTCAGCTTACCCATAAAGATATCATCGCAATATCTCTGGATCTTTCTTGTGATCTCTGAAATGATGCCGGCAATCTCTGCATCCGTGGCAACTTTTGTCTCCTTCTCCAGCTTTTGCCGGATCAGGTACAGTTTACCCGGACCACTGATCTTTGCCTCCCCTTCGAGCCGCTTGATCGTGTCGTTTGTCGCGGTGATCGTATCCCGGATCTTCTGCCGGTTCGCAAATACCTGGACGCCATACTCCTTTCGCCCCCGGATCTTCCCGAATTTCTGTAAAAAATTCTCATACTCTTTGGACAACCACCCGGTGAGCACAGTCCTGGCATCCCGC
>CAYWHL010000179.1:0-4638 GCA_964457995.1 uncultured Methanoregula sp.
TAAGGACTGGTTTTGAACGGAGAAGAGTTCTGAGATCCCTTACGATTATCCGGACCTCTCTGATGAAAGATGTACCCGAGATCTTCTCCGGTACTGTTGAAGTGGATGAAACCTATCTCGGGGGTCAATGGAAGAATAAACGAAGGCCTGTCCGAGATCTGGGATCTAAACGAGGACGAGGTACAACGAAACAACCAGTATTCGGAATTCTCTGTCGCAATGGTACGGTCTGGGCCGAGGTTGTTAATGATGTTGGAGCTGAAACACTTCAACCTCTCATCTCAAAAAAAGTTTCAGCAGGTTCTATTGTCTGTTCAGATACCTGGAAGGCGTACACTGGCATCGCTCCGCGAGGATACGTCCACCGTCTCGTCAATCACGGCGAAAAACAGTACAGCGATGGAAAAGGAAATCATATCAATGGTCTGGAGGGATTCTGGGGATACTTGAAACGAAAACTGGTATCAAAAGGTGGTATCCGACGAGAAAAATTACCTCTCTAATTAGGGGAGTACGTATGGAGATACAATCACAGAAATGAAAACGATAATGTTAAAGTGAAACGTATCATCAAGCTACTTGAACACGAGGTTTAGTCGCTAGAATGTGACTATACCCTAAAAAAATAAAGAAATCATCATAATCTGTAAAATGAAAAACGAGCGGGTCTGTGCCTGGTGATGTGGTGGAGCTCCTTGCCGGGCATAAGGGTTATCTCTCCGATGCGTATCGGCGCTATACCTGCAAACAGGTACAGGATCTGTACGTGAAAGGGATCCCTTACGTCACCGTGATGGTTCCTTCTTGTGTTTTTTCAACGCGCACATCCATAAAATTAATCATAAAGGATTTGATTATTATTATACTTTTACGATATGAAACTCCTAATCATATTTGTTTGTAATTCTCCGGTTAATAATGCAAGGACAAGTAATGAACCGATTACAAAAAATGTAGTAATCAAAAATAATAGTTTTAAGGGTAAATCTGAAAGGGTATGGGATGCCATTTGAATATATGAAATTAGACTAAGGAGTATCCCCATAAAAGAATAAACCAATACTTTGTGATTCAAAGAGGTTATATAAAGACTGTGTAGGGGATAACGGGTATTGCCGGTAATCATTGGACCCGGTTCCAATCTCCTTTCGTTTCTCTCTCTTTGAAAATATATCGGGATAATTGAGATTACCACAAACGAAACCGATAAAATGATTGTTGAAATAGTAATGTAAATTGAATAAATTCCCTTTAGGGTATCATCAAGATCCGGCGCAGAATTGTTAATGAAAGGATAAAAAAACGCTACAGCTAAAATAAAGGGGAATCCATAAAAAACCATATTCTTTTTTATATTTTCAGTCAAGATCACCCTCTTAAATTCTTTAGAGGGGTTGAGCTTCTGTTCTTCTGCATTCTGTTTTTTTCCAGGTATTTCTAGTGGTTCCTCTGGCATACTTTCCTCCTTTTTATTTTTCAATAGTGATTCAATGTCATGAAGTTTAGTTTGAATATCGTCCATACCTTTTTTTGTTGATAATTTTCCTTGGAGAGCATAGATTATCGCCGATGAAAAGCTGAAAAGGGCAATTATTAAACTCCAATCGGGAAAGGTCTTTACAATCCTCACGTAAAGTTCGTTATAGAAAACGGAAATAAAAATTAATAAAAATGTGGTCACAAAAGCAAAAGTGACAGCAAAATAGAGGAATGCTCCTCCAAAATCAATTTTCTGATTATTTTCCTTATAAATCTCATACGATGCACATAAGCTAAAAATGATTATAGCATATATAATTAATATTAAAAATCCGTACGACACGAAAATAAAGAGGCCGATTCCAACAAGGATCAATATTATTCCGATAATAATTTTTGGTATGTTCATTATAGTACCACTTTCTGAATGGAACCTCTCATTTCCCGTGAAACATGTCATCAAAAAGTTTCTGTATGAGCCAGGGACTTATTATTAAATAAAAAAATGTTAATAAAAAACCTCCACAAATGCTTATGATTGCAACTAAAGATTTATCGAGGGATTTTAATTCCATCGTGGTATAAAGAAAAAAAGAGATTGATATTGCAAGTGCAAAAAGGGTAAAGAGTGCAATAAATTTTGTTAAAAAGAGTTCAATCTTTTTTTGGGATTGTTCATTATCGGATCCCAATGGGGATTCATACCCACAAAAATGGCAGAGGGTGATTCCCGTACTTAATCTCGTTCCACAATTTGGGCAGATCATGAATCCTCCAATCTATGAAAACCAATCTGGGAGAAGACTTACTGTATATTTACTGTATATTTGAAATTATTATAATCTCCTTCATAAGGCAGTGTGGCTGTGATAGATCACTCAACAATCCAGACCAGATCATTAAACTGGCCGAACGTGTCAAGCGATCCATCGTATTCCAGTTCATCACAATGAACAGTTCGCTTATTATATTCATCTCCAGTTGTTTTCGATCCCTTGTTCACTTGGAATCCATCAACTTTATCTCGTAAACCACCGGCCCCATTTTTCCCATTAATAATTAAATCCATTTTGTAATCAGAAAAACAAAGGCCCCTCTTTGCGATTTGTCTAGGTATTATGTAGATCCCATCGTGTGACTTTTCCCCCTTCTCCGTAATGCAGTTCAGGAGCCGGAGATCGTCTTTCGTGAGCTTTCCGACCTGCTCTCGTCCGATCCCGGTCCAAAGAAGCTTTGCCAAATCGAAGTCTTCACGGGTTGCCAGGATTGCACCGGATGAATCCCGGTCCCGCTGCAGCTGGTGGAATGCGGCAAATGCATTGATGGTATCAAGGAACATTGGCAGGTTCCGGCGGTTTTTCTACTTAATGAACAATCAGAGCTTCTCAAAAAAATCGACGCTGCCACAATCAATAGGGCTGCAGCATTATTTCAAAAAATTAACGCTTTACTCCCAAAATAATACCTCATTTTTATAATTATTCAATGGAGACCTATCCGGATTCATCGATTCTATAATATGAGATAATCTCCCGTGAGGACGCATTCCTGAAACTCTATAACAAATCCTGCGATCGTACGGGCTGGATGCGGTAATTCTCGAACAGCACCCTATCCGCCACTATTACCTAGGCGACAACGAGGAGATCCGGCGTGCGACAGCATCGGTTGCGGAGGCTGCGACTTGGAAGTAGGCAAACGGTCCCCATCATCATTACTAGAGGATCACCATGACTGGTGTATTCAAAGGATACGATGTTCAGGGATAATACCCGAATGAATTGGACGAAAAGGTTGTGGAAATCGGGTGGATGTTTGCTCGCGTTACGGAGTTCGGCGATTGCGGTAAGGAGGGACCCCTACGCTTCTCCATGCCGGTCTTGCGTCATCATTTATCAGAGATTTATCGGAGAAGGAGATTCAAGTGACAGATTTCACTGAACTGTTCACCCTTCCTCGCACTATGCCGTCTCAGGGGAAATGCGAGGGAGAGATCCGAACCACTATCCCCATCGAGAGTTATTGTTGATAGTGATGGATCTCATTTGGGCTTGCATTTTTTATGACGACTTTTCCCAAATGCCTCTATCAATTTTGGGTAAGTCTCTGTCTGCCAGTTAGAATGTTTGGATGAAAAATACATGGGCTTTCCACAAACAGAACATGGAACGGTGAAGTGCTCTCCAGTGTCCGATTTGTTAATATATTCTTCAAGCGTGTCGATTCTTTCTACCAGTTCCGAAATTTCCTCATTGGGATCAATTTTATAATGAATAAAATCAGTCATCCACTGTGAGAGGGGTTTGCCAGTTGCCTTGATGATTGCATCAAGCCGTGCCTTGTCTTCTATCTTCAGTCGAAACGATACAGAAGGATTATTTTCCCGATAATTTTTTTGTGACGGATACTCACTTCGTTTCATAGTCGGCCTCCCGAAATCCAAACGTGGTTTTGCAAATTACATTCTATATCGCAATCTACTGTAGTAATCGATACTGCAATCGTACGACAATCTGCATGGAAATCGATATATCGCGATCTACACACGGATGTTGCGATTTTGAATCGCTCACATAGGGGACTGGCAATGACAGTAGACACGTCGCGCATATCCCTTGTTGTCCCTATCTCTCCCATGCATGAGATTGCAAAGGAAAGACTCGGATCTTCACGTCCAGATAAGGTCCTAACCCATACTATCCGACCGCACTGCGATTCCAAGTTTCTGATTTTCACTCCCAACATTATCACACACACCCTGCGGAAAAAAGGGACATTTTATATCCCCTCTTCTCTGGTCTGGTCGTTTTGCCTAACACGGGTTGAAAGACGTGTTCTGGGCAGTGTACAGGAGCCTTTGCTCCCTTCCCCGCACCGGGATAACTGTGTCCGTCCGACCGAAGGGTCTTGCTTCGCGGTCTTCAACGGGGAAGACTGTGGATCTGCAGATTGGGGTTTTGGGGTGGTTTCGATGGGCACGAAGAGCACTCTGCCTTCACGCTCGATCCGCTTAACGCGCATGGTCTCGACGTTGTTCCGGCTCCAGACCTCAACCCCTTCACTGTCTGGGGTCTTTGAACCCCCCGCATCTGATTTTCTGGGGTGTGTATCAACCGGAGGCGTGGTTAATGAACTGGCGGCTTTTTGCACCACCGGATG
>CAYWHL010000180.1:0-4591 GCA_964457995.1 uncultured Methanoregula sp.
TCTCTTCGATAACGTGGAACAGGATGACATCGCGGGCTCCGGGAAAACCGGCTATGCAGTCAAGCGTTTTCTTTGCATACGCCGAGAAATCCGTTGGGAACAGTAATTTTTCAAACATGGTTCATCACGCCACAATCCATTCCTGCTCTGGCAGCAGACAAGGGAAATGGCCGGGACTCTTTTGAACAATAACTTCAGTTTACGATATTTAATAGTTCCGGGATGCATCATCACCTGAATGCATGATGCCCATGACCCGTTGAATGGATGCAGGTATCCTGCAAAGAGAGAGGGGGTCCTCCGCATCGAAATGTGGAATAACCAGGCAGAAACTTCTGCCGTGTCTCGCTGAATATGTCTGAAGGTACGATTATAGCAACGATTCTTATAGGATTTAGATGCGGAGAATCCAACTCCTGTTAAAAAATAGTTAAGGGCTGGATTGGTACTTTACCCTGAAAATATTACCCAAAAAAATAATATAGATACTACTTATTCTCCCTGAGTTAAACGCATGCTACAAAAGCATAATTATTGCCGCAATAACGAATCCCAGGATAGTCATCGTCTCAGGAATAGCCTCCATTATAATAACAATGCCTGCCATCTCCGGTTTCTCTGCTATAGTCCCAGCTCCCGCTGCACCAATTCTGGATTGTGCCCAACCAGTGGCAATTGAAGCGCCAAAAAATGCGAGCGCTGCCCCGATCGGCCTTGCCCATTCGTCGACCATACATACCACTTCCAAATCATTCTCTTGATATCTGCTGCCTCCTTTGAGGCTCCCGAATAGTGTCCCATCGTCATGGAACCGTATTGCCAGCTTTAGTATCATTCTTGAGTTGCTTTAGTATCATTCTTGAGTTGCTTTGGTATCATTCTTGAGTTATCGGATGGGTGTATATCACAATAGCGTGACCTACTATATAAAGATTTGATGGTGTTCCAATCGCTTAATCAATGTCTGTAATATTTCTGAATGATAGATAAACCGGTCATGAAGTAAATTACCAGGATATCCACGAATGGAAAAATAGTTCCGGTCCAGCTCCGAATAACCGTTGAGATAGTCAATATTACCGGAGAGTATATCCAGAAAAAAAGGGACTCAATCCGTGTCGATTTTGTTATACAGAGACTATCCCGATAATAGATCGCAACAGCATTGTCCATAATATCGATGAGATTTGTGCGGAGTTCTCGATGATAACGGGAAGGCCAACAGGCGCTGCAGAGGCAGGTACGCACAATATTAAAAGAAATGCTTGCCGAATTATTACAGAAATAATCCCAATATCTCCATTACTATCTGGTACTGCCATCACTTTCGCATCTATGATTTTGGAAAAATTTCATGATACTGGATTGAAATTGCAAAGGACCTGTGTTGTCATGAATTAGAAATGAGAGCGACAGGATGAAATAGAAGATATGCATATCATCTGTCAAAAGCAGGAGTTCCACGTATGGAAATGATAAAAATGAACATGCATTTTTCATTGAAAACGGTAATACTTTTATGCGTTCTTTTCAATTGTGTTGTTACTGGATTACCCTTATTACTTATCACTACTCTCTCCTATCTCAATTTTAATAATAGCGGGATTATAGGATTTTTTGAACTGGGTGTAATAGTTCTTCTACCGATAGGTGGAATCATTGCAGGATTTAAAATTGGTGATTTATATATTTTTATTTATAACACATTTGCAGATCTCTTGAACATTCATAAAATCGAATTGAATAACAGGTTATAGGATTATTTTGATAACAATTGCAGCAGAAGCGAGGGATAGCAGTAATTAATAAAAGATTGTAACTATTCAGGGCGATCTTAAACCCGCCAACCTTCTTTTTATCGAAATATTTTCTCAAGAGTGAAACGGGGTCGATGGAAGCAATCGAAAGCCAGAAATCTTCTTGACCGTTACAGGAAGTTCCAAGGTGAGATGCTTTCATTCATGCACGATTTCTCCATCCCTGCCTCGAATAATGAGGCTGAACGCTATATCCGGATGGTCAGACTCCAGTAGAAAATTTCTGGTGCTTTCAGGAGTGAGGATGGAGTTGCCTCGTTCTGCAGGATTAGGAAGCTCTCTCAAAAGTGAAGAAGAATGAACGCCCGATCCTCGGCTCGCTTTTTAGCGCATTTGGGGGGAATCCATTCACCCCTCCGAACGCTCATAGGATTGGCTGAATATTCTCTGCGATATTCAGTACATGAATTGGACCATATCTCTCTTATATTACTATAAATTATATAAAAAATTTATAAAATACGTCCTTGGCAAAGCAGAATCTGAAAATAGAAACATTTATCAGTTCCAAATAGGAGTATTGACATTGACCATATTTATTTTTGACTATGATGAACAATGCTTCCGAACTCATTGACAAACTGAAAAAAGGGGCAGTTGACCGTTGCCGGGAACGGATTATTGAATCACGGGAAAATCCAAAAGGAGCAATTACCAGAACGGAACAATATCGCGTGAATTATAGTCTCACATCGAAATTGAAAAAAATGCGGGGAGGATTATCGTAGGGGGTGTCGCTTGTGGCAGAAGAAAAATCGTTATTGCAGCAAATCCGGGAAAAAGAGATGATGATCAGCATCAAAATTGATGAGACGAGAAGGGAAGGCGAGGAGATCATTCTCAATGCGAGGAAAGAAGCCTCGGAGATTATTGAGACATCAGAGCGAGAGGGGAAAAAGGCTGCACAGGAATATTTTGAAAAAGAAATGGAAAGAATAAGAAAAGAAATTGAGGAGCTCAGAAATCAGAGCAATCAAAAGGCTTTATTGGTTCGGGCAGAGGGCGAACGCAATTTACCATCTGCTATAGATAAAATCGCAAAAGCTGTTTCCACGGAGTAGAGCCATATGCTTCAGAAGATGAAAAAGGTTCAGGTGCTTGGGCCAAAAAAGGATCTTCAGAGCGTAGTCGATGTCCTGTACCACACGGGAACTGTCCAGCTTGAGGATATGTCCAGAACATTCCGTCCCGGGGATACACTTTTAAGGAGGATGGACATCGAAAAAGGAGGAGATATCGCAAATACCCTGGTAAAAATAGGGGGAATCTTCCTTGCCCTTCCTAAAATTAAATATGATATCAAGAAGCAGGAGCAAATATATGACGAATTGCAGCAACTCACCCACCCTGAACTGCTTGCGAGGGCAAATCACGTAATTGACGAGCTCGAATCGACCACAAAGGAGCTTGCCGTAAAGAAGAGTGATCTGGAATTTACCCTTGGCGCAATGGACAGGTACGAAAAAATAATTAAAAAAATTCAGCCTCTGGAAAGCCAGTTGCCGATTTTAGAGGGTTTTGAAGTCACGGTAATCCTCATCCAGCGGGAGTTCAGGGAGGTTTTGGACTTCATCAAAAATACGCTGGTAGAAATTACAAAAAAACAGTTTGAAATGATTTCAGCGGATATGGATGATACAACTATTGCTGCGGTCATCGTCTTTAATAAAAGATATTCAGAAGGGGTTCACTCGCTCATCTTCTCCCAGAATGTCAATGAGGTGCGGCTGCCATCTGAGTTCCTTGGTAAGCCCTTCAATGAAATTCTTCAGCTGATTTCTCTAAAGAGGACAAAATCAATTGGCGAGATGGCGGCAATCGACGAAAAGCTGGCAAACCTCGCCACGGAATGGTACCAGGAACTTGCGGTGCTCAAAAAAGTGCTTGAGGACCGGAACGAAGAAGCAGGTGTATTCGGCAAATTCGGTCAGACGGAATATACGTTTGTAATTCTGGGCTGGATCCCCAAAAAATACCTGCAACGCACAAAAGAAGCACTGAAAGATGCCTTCGGTAACAGGGTCTTTTTGAATGAGCTTGAGGTAAGTCCGGAAAATATGGACGAGGCACCCACCTTTTACGATAACCCTGCAATCATCAAACCCTTTGAATTTCTCCTGCAGGTGGTTAACGCACCAAAGTACCGGGAGATTGATCCAAGTCCGCTGCTTGCCATCTTCTTCCCGTTCTTCTTTGGTCTCATGGTGGGGGATATCGCATATGGCATCATCATCCTCGTTTTTGCCCAGATCGTGAAAAACAGATATAAGATGGAGCTCTGGCTCCAGCACCTGATGAACATCCTCATTATATCATCTATCCCGACGATCTTTTTCGGGTTCCTCTTTGGGGAGTTCTTCGGGGATTTCGGTGAAATAATGGGCTGGATCCATCCCATAACAATCGCTGGTATCACCTGGAACAGGGTTGAAGCGATAGTTCCCATGCTCATCCTCGCGATTGCAATTGGTGTATTCCATATATTCCTCGGTCTCAGTCTGGGAATTCTCAATGCCATCGCCAAAAAGAGTAAGAAACATGTGATGGAAAAGGCTGGAATGATTATCGTCATTTCGGGACTGCTTCTGGTCGTCGGTGGAGCGGCAAAGATAGTTCCGGAGATCTTCCTTCAGCTTGGCGTGGTAATGATGGTTATTGCTGTGCCGTTGATCATTTATGGAGGTGGGTTCTTCGGATTATTCGAGATCATGAGCACTGTGGGAAACATCCTTTCCTATGCCAGGATTATGGCAATCGGGATGGCGTCGGTGGTC
>CAYWHL010000181.1:0-4565 GCA_964457995.1 uncultured Methanoregula sp.
AGCAACTTCATCCATCTTCTTTTGCAGTTCCTGCTGGTTCCTGCGTTGACTGGTGACGTCGTTGTATACAAAAAGGAGGTGCGTGATTTCATTTTTTTCATCCAGAATTGGCATTACATATTGCTCGAGAATGTGCATGCCGCTGGGAAGCTCAACGGTAACTTCCCCAAATGCACGTTGTTTCTTCTCGATTGCCACCCGTGCTCCTTCTCCCTTCTGCTCGAGGACTTTGACTTCACGGAGGCTCATGCCAATGACGCGGTTGCGGGGAATGCCGCTCATTTTTACATAGGCTGTATTTGCTTCAACTATAGTAAAACCAGGATTGGTCATCAGTATGGGAATCGGGTTTTGCTGGACAATGGTATCAGACATCCGGTGCAGTTTGGTAATCTCGTCTATCTGCCTGCGATCCTCTGTGATATCATTGTAGACGACCAGAATGTTCGTCACAGTACCGCTGTTGTCCTGGATAGGAATACCGTATTGTTGAAGCCGCTTTGTACCTGTGGGAAATTCAACTACTACTTCTCCTGCAGTCCTCCTCTTTTCCTGAATTGCCTGCTTTAGTCCTTCCCCGGTCTGATCCAGTATCTTAAAATCGCGCAGGGTCATCTTGAGCAGATCACTTCTGCTGATTCCACTTAAGGTGGCATATGCCTCATTTACCACACGAATGTGGAAACTCATGTCCACAAGGATGATTGGCATCGGGTTTAGCTGAACAATAGTCTCGGAACGGTGCTTGAGCTGCTCGATCTCCTCGCTCTTTTTCTTCTGGTCAGTCATGTCATTGTAGACAAAGAGCAGGCTGGAGATTGTCTGGTCATGGCCTAAAACCGGAATGCAGTATTGTTCGAGAATGCGTGTACCGGAGGGCAATTCTACAGTTACTTCGCCAAATGAACGACGCTTCTCCAAAAGAGCAACTTTTGCCCCTTCTCCTTTCTGGCTGATAATTCTGAAATTTTTCAGGTTTGTCTTTAAGAGTTTGCTCTCATCGATGCCACTCATCTGAATATAAGCGGGGTTTGCCTCAACGATTGAGAATGTGGGTGTGGTGAGGAGCATGGGGACAGGATTTTTACTCACCATCACATCAAGTCTTTGCCTGAGTTCTTCAATCGTTTGTTCAGATTTTCCGGTAGGTGCAATCTCCTCTTCAGGATTGGTTGGTGTTTTCGGACCGGCAGCCCCGGTAAATAACGCTTTTCTTCCTGGTAGTTCTGTCATATCCATCCCCCCGTCAATTGTCCTGCATAGGTAATTTTTGCCATTGGTTTTTCCTGTGTTTCACTTTTTTGCCAGTTCTTCCAGCACTTTCTGCATATCGATCCAGATAATCAGACCCGTGTTCTTTTTATCCGACTCATCACTTTTCATCTTGATGATACCTTTAACGAAACTCGAAACTTCAGATGAGAGTCCCTCTCCGAGATGTTCGATATCAGTTTGTGCGACCTGAAGAACACTTATGACATCATCAACAATAATGCCAACATTACTGCCACCTGCCGCTTCTGGAACCAGTACAACGATTTTCTGATTATCCCGAATCTCCTGATGAGGTAATCCCAGCAGGTTATTGAGGTTCATGATGTTGGTAATCTCTCCACGAAGATTGATCACGCCGGAGATGTATGGGGGAGCGCGAGGAATGGGTGTGATTTGTATCATCTCGACAATTTCGCGTGCAAGCTGGATGTCGAGAGCGTACCGCTCACCCCCAAGAACAAATTCTACTACATCAACCGTTGAGGCCATTTCTCACCTCAGCCTGAATTGTTCCATTATTTTCTTTAACCGGTTTGCCAGTTCAGCAAGCTCGGCAGATGCGCTGGCAATCTCTTCTGTTGACGCACTGGTCTCCTGTGCAAGCGCAGCCATATCCTCCATACGTCCCTGGTTTTCGCGGGTGATAATATTGGATTTTTCTATGCCGTGAACAACACGGTTCGTCGCTTCTGCCTGGTTTTCGGTCGCTTTGGTGATCTCGTTTACTCCCTGCGCAACCACATTCGACTCAGCAATAATCCGGTTCAGGGCTTCTATAGTCTTGTTCACACTCTCAATTCCAGCCTGTATCTCCTCGTAAGAACTTTTAATTGCAGCCGCTGTTTTATCGCTGTTGTTCTGGATGGAAGTGATAAGACTCTCAATATGATTAGTTGCGGTCTTGGATTCTCCGGCAAGGTTGCGCACCTCACCCGCGACTACAGCAAAACCGCGCCCGTGCTCGCCAGCCCGGGCAGCTTCTATCGCCGCGTTGAGCGCGAGGAGGTTTGTCTGGCTGGAAATATCGGCAATCATCCTGACGATATTGGAGATCTCTTTCATCCTGTCGTTGAGTGCGGTAATCTCCTGAACACTCTCCCCGGAAATTTTCTCTACCACCGCCATCTTGGCAGTTGCTATCTTACCCAGTTCTGATGCATGGTTACCTTCCATTGCTGCTTTCTTGGCATGGCTCAACAGATCCTGAGACGTACTGGCAATTTCTTCAATAGAAGCAGAGAGATCTGATATTTCTCTTTCCACCTTTTCTACTTCGTCAAGCTGCTTTTTTGCACCATCCGCGGATTTTTGCGTTCCAGCTGCAACCTGTTCGGTTGATTTGGAGATTTCAGTTGTTCCACGGCTTGTTTCCTTCGTTGTAACTTCTATTTGTTTTGCTGATTTTTCCAGTTCTTCAATAACCTTCCTGATTGAACCAACGGAAACATTGTAATCCTTTTTCAACTTGATAAGGGGATCACCATCTACAAGCGGTGCCTGGAATGTAAGATCACCTTTTGCGATTTTTTCAAGCCCGCTTTCCAGCACCGCCGCACTTGCTGAGAGAGTTTCTGCTTTTTTCTGCGAATCCTCAATCAGTTGCCTGACTTCTTTCTCTTTCTTACGCTGGTCCGTGATATCATTAAAAACTACCAGCAGGTTTTCAACAGTACCTTCTGCGTCCAGCAGCGGAATATAATACCATTCAAGGGTAAAAGTTCCGCTCGGGAATTCTATTGTCGATTCTCCCTGACTTCGCTTTTTGGATTTTATCGTTCCCTCAACGGTTTGGCCTTTATTCTTGAGATATTTGAAGTCTTTCATCGAAAGGGAGGAAGCCCGTTCCTTAGAATAGCCGGTGAGTAACAGGAATGAAAGGTTGGAAATTTTTATATTAAGTTCAGGATCGATAGTGAAGAGGGGAAACGGATTTTCCTGGATGATCCTGTCCACCCGCTGCTCAACCTCTTTTACTGCTTCTATCTTTTCTTGAAGCTCGGTGTTATCGATCCAGATATAGAAAGCCCCGTCTACCTCCCCGTTTTTGGTAAGAATCGGGATCGCGTCGAGTGTCAGGTATTTTTTAACGCCGTCAGGGAATGTCACAAGACACTGGGTGATTGCAAGTTTTTTGGTTTCAAAACAGGCGTAGAAAGGTTCTCCGGAAAGGATAGTAATATCGAAATCAGTGAGCTTCTTTTTTAACAGTTCTTCCCTCGTTCCCCGCCAGATGGTTTCATACGCTTTGTTAATATGAATCCTGGTCTTGTCCTTTCTCAATATTGCAATCGCCATAGGATTGTATTTGATCATCAGATCAGCACGATGCTTTAACTCCTTTGCCACTGCAGCCTTTTCAAGTGTCTTGTTCAGCATCTGTGCTACAGGTTTTAATCCGACGTCCACTTTGCTCTCGTCAATACGAACAGAGAAATCCCCTTCACTTGATTTCTTCAACGCAAGTTCAATTTCTTTTATTTCCATCTCATAACCTCTTCTGCAATGGTTTTATACGCAATTCCGGCAGGACTGTCCGGTGCAAAATGTGAAATTGGTGTTCCTCGTTTCTGGGCTTCGTACACTGCCGGAGAATACGGGACGGTGTATACGCTGGGAAATCTTCGCTTGATCACATTAAGAGTCGTAAGAAGCCGCTCCTGTTCATGCCTTAGCTCTTCTGCGGCTTTCAGATCTTCAGGCGCAGGTTCTGTTGGTTTGTAAAAGATATCACGAAGCCTGGTGAAAATATCTTTTGTTTCCCGGGCTCCGGGAGATATACATGGTTGTAATAACCCCTCTCCCCAGCGGCTGACGATAGCCATATCAGGCCGGATCTCCTTACCCAGATCATCTTTTATATCGGAAAATATCGTTGAAAGTGTCGATACTCCATTGAGTGCAAATGATCCTGAATCGAGGGTAACAATGACATGATCCGCTGCATAGAGTCCGTTGATCACAAACTGACCTATACTCGGCGGTGTGTCAATAAAGATTAGGGAATACTGTTTTTTTATACTGGCGAGCGCTTCGTTGAGCACACCTGTCGGGAATTTTGCGTGATAGAGATAGGGTTCAGCACCGACCAGATCAAGGTGCGAAGGTGCCAGGTCAATACCGGAAGCCGTTTTTCTGATAATATCCTGAATCATTACCTTGGGGAACTCGTCAATCCCTCCCATAAACACATCATACATATTTTTGCCAAAAGTACTGGGATCGAAACCGAGCCCGGCAGTTGCATTCGCCTGAGGATCACAATCAACCACCAGCACCTTTCTCCCGGCCTG
>CAYWHL010000182.1:0-4524 GCA_964457995.1 uncultured Methanoregula sp.
TTTTACGCAAAAAAAGCTAAAGTATAGAATTAAATTGCATATATTTAATATATATTAATCACGGGAATTCGAATTATCTGCTGCGATTAACGTTCACCGGCAAAAAGAAATACCTCGAACCGGCTATTGCGGGAATTGTCCGCCATTCTTTAAAGACTTTGAGCGAGAGGAGATCCTCATTCGTCAGGCTTGGGGAGAGTTGATCACTTTTCAACTGTTTCCCGGTTCACATTTTTAAGGGGCTTGAAAAATGGGGAATAAAATGAATTACCTTCCGGAAAATTGTGTACTAATTGTAGTATGGGCTTCCTTACCCCCAGTTGATTAAAAAAGAAAGGAGAAATTGCTATACTTTATAGCTGATACTGACCATACCAAACGGGGTTGAGTTCTTTGCGGAGGTTAATGACTTCCCGTTTTTCCAGAGTTCAACCGTTAAATCATGCTTCGTCGATCCATCCAGTTTAGAGAAGGTTGCCGTAAAGTCTCCCGTCGCATTGGTGATTTCATACACCCTGTCACCGGAGTCTCTCGCCTTTTGTATAACACCATTCACACCATACGTCCCGTTAAAGGAGCCGAGATAACTGACCTTTACAAATACTCCCGTAACAGGGATAGTTACCTCTGTTGTTGGCTTAACTGTCAGAGTACCGGATACCTGCGTCTGCTGGGTGCCGGAACCCGTTGGCACAGTAGTAGTCTGTGACGTCGATTGCTCACTTACACATCCACTCAATACGACAGCCAGGGACAGAACTACAAAGAGCACTGCCCATTTTCTAATCATAAAGATCCCCCTTTGAAAATAAGTGCAGCACTACCCAAGGGGTGTCCCATAGATCTTTTGTGTTTCTCGTCATGAATATACCTCATCACACTTGTTTGGTGATATATAAGCGATAAATCAGCGAAATACTTTGTTGTCACAGATCAATGGCTATGGCACACGGCTCGTCGTAAAATTAAAATTAGATCGGATGACGGAGTTAATTTTTTTTCACGTACCCGATGAGCGCTTCTCGTAAGTCTATGAAAGGAACATGGTATTTTTTTGCAAGCAGAACCAGCGCTGCAGCCGGAAGGAGATTGCCGTCAAACTGCTCCCTGATAATCCGGTTCATTTCAGATACTACTTCAGTTTCCTGCATTCCCTGTGCTTTTACAATCCTGCTAATCAGTTCCTGCGATGGATCATTGCGCTCAAATATTGATGATGTAGGTTTGAATCCAACGGGGATGGTAACCTCCGTGGTATCAAAACGGGGAGAGTAAACTCCATTCTGCTGACCAAGAAGCCCTTCTTCCTCTGCCCGCTGGAGGAGGAGGTTTGCCTGATCAGTGCTCATCCATTTTCGGTCAAGTGCATAATAATAGACGAGCTCGTTCTTTCGCATGCCGGTTTTCCGGGAATGTTTGAATGGTGCTGCGACCGTGATCCGGATAGTCACTTCGGAGCACCCAGAAGGATCTTTTTCATGTCCAGCGCGTCCAGTCCCTCTCCCCGGCCTTCCTTGGCAATATCAATGTCAGTTCTTGACTCCTGATCAGTCAGCCTGATATAGAAGACGTCATTTGCGATCGGAACCTTTCCACCACGCCGAAGTGCAAGCGCGAGTAATGAGACCTGCATGTCTGCGGCTTCCGTGATCACACCCGGACGAAGCATATCAGGTGTGATGTCCCCGAACGTTGCCCGGTCAACGGCAATCTTCACCTTCGTCTTTACCCTCACCAGTTCTTTTCCGGTTGTCTTGGTGGACTCAGCATTATCAAGACCGGCGATGTAATTCAGCGTTTCATTAAACGGCATTCCCATGGCAAACGACAGATCCGCTCTCTGAGGGAAACGATAATAGATCCTTCGCATAACTAGACTATGTGGAAGTCTGAAAGAAAAAAGATTGCTGAAAAATTTGCCGAAAGGCTATCCGGCAACCGGAGATTTTTTATTGTTGCATCCGGGACTAAAACGCACTCTGTCGATCTAAAATAATTTTAAAAAGGTATGATTTTTATATATTTTTGGTTATTCGAGTAACACCGCGTTGATAACGCCATCCTGACCAGGGCGGCTCATGATACGGGCATTTCCAATCTCGGTCTTGATGATTGCACCTTTGGTAAGAAGGTTTCTCCTCACATAATTCGGGTTTGCCCCATTTTCAACAACACTTGCAATTTTGACCTTTTTGCTCTCACCGTTTTTGAGGCTGGTCACATTTGCAAAACTTGCACGGAGCGCACGGACTTTCTGGTTTGCACCTGTGGTCCGGATAATCCTTCTCCGGTCGTCACCGATATGGGTATCTGCGGGTGCGAGACCGATTTCCGTCCTTCGCTTCGTCTGTGCCGGGCGGCGCCTGCCACCGGTCACCTTTCGTACTGATCTTCCCTGCCACTGCATGGTGTCACTCTCAAGAATATTTTTCAGGAACCTGTCCTGAAAGATGGTGCTCTATATATTCCCTTCAGAATTATTTATAGTATTTCACGAATTTTCTGATTTTGCCTTGACCAACTTACAGGTAATCCAGGATTATTTCCTGATAACCGGTGATGAATACAATCAGGAGTTTTTTCATTACAAAAAAAAATTTTGGATTAATCACGCGAGAATGGTATCAAGAAGGGCAGCAATACCATCGCCCGTCTTCAGATTGGTCCTGAAAACCGGCATGCCGGGATTATACCGGTGGATATCTGATTCCATCCGGTCGAGGTTTGCTCCAACGAGCGGGGCAAGATCAACCTTATTAATCACACCAATCGTACAGTCACGGAACATCATCGGATGCTTGTTTACTACATCATCACCTTCAGTTGAACTTACAATAACGATTCTCTTTTCTGCCCCAAGACGGAAGTCGGTCGGACAGACCATATTGCCCACGTTCTCAATGAAGAGTATATCGATATCATGAAGCGGCAGGTGCTCGATTGCATGTTCAACAAGGTGGGCATCAAGGTGGCACTCCTTCCCGGTGTTTGCGTTGAACGCCGGTATACCCAGTGCTGCAATCCGCTTGAAATCATCGTCACCATACACATCGCCGGCAATTGCACCCGCACGCAGTCCCTTTCTGGTGAGCAGGGGGACAAGACGCTCAATAAGGGCAGTTTTTCCTGAACCGATGGCTCCGAGAAGGTCGAATGCCCGCACGCCATGCTCTTTTAAGTGCTTCGCATTATTGGCAGCAATAGTATTGTTGACGTCGTAGATGTCCTTCTCAATCCTGACGTCGATATGATGCATAGTACTAGGTATGAGCGTACACTGTTTATACCTTGACCACAAATCTTCTTTGTAATGGTACAAGACGAGTGCATTCTCTATCCCTGCTACTTCAACTCTGCATATACTCGTCGTGAGGGGCGAAGAGTATCACGGAGATCCGGGGCGAAGGCACCGATGATCAATGATTTAGAACGCGCATTGAAACGTGCTGGTGTCACGTTCAGGATTGAAGATCACCACCACCCTGCACACTGGATTCGGCGCGAGGGGCGTATTGTTGCAGAGTGGCATGACGGCAAAGAGGCGCTCATCAAAAAAGTTGCCCAGAAACTTGAGGTGAAACGGTGAGCGGTTTATATGACCTGCATACTCATTCCATCCTTTCTGACGGGGAGATGCTCCCCACCGAACTTATCCGCCGCCTGTCAGTGCTTGGATACACAACAGTAGCAATTACCGATCATGTAGATACATCAAATACCACATCCGTCATTGAATCACTCATTCAGGTACGGGAATCTGCAAAGCTTTTTGGAATCAGGTTGCTCTGCGGAGTTGAGATCACCCATGTACCCCCGACACAGATCGCAGATCTGGCGAAATTAGCAAAATCTGCCGGGGCAGATATTATTGTAGTACACGGAGAGACGCCAATTGAACCAGTAGCACCCGGGACAAACCGTGCAGCCTGCGGATGCAAAGATGTGAACGTGCTTGCGCACCCCGGGCTCATCACTATTGAAGATGCCCTGCTCGCGGCCAAAAATGGTATTGCTCTTGAGATCACTTCGCGCGGCGGTCATAACAGGACAAACGGTCATGTGGTTCAGATCTCGCGTGAAGCAGCATGCCAGCTCGTGGTGGATTCAGACGCGCATGCCCCGCACGACCTGCTGGACGAGCGCGCGAAATTTGTGGTTGCAAAAGGAGCCGGACTTACTGATGCCGAGTGCAAACAGGTTATATCTTTAAATATCGACCAGTTCCTTGGTTTCTGAAATTTCTATTTATACTTTCACGCAAGATTTAAATAGTGCTGCGTATAATATATATAGATTACTAAACTATTTCAGAACCATTATATCCTTGTGGGTGTTGTGTGAAAGTTGTTGGTCGAGCGATGAGCACCATCGGCAACCGGATGCTCATTATTCAGTGCGATGCAGCCCAGCTCCCCCCATTATACAGTGAAGTGACTGATCGCCGGATGAAACCAGTAGGAAAGATCCTGGACCTCTTTGGTAATGTCAAAGCACCCTATGCGGCGGTTCTCTGCCGGGAAAAAT
>CAYWHL010000183.1:0-4513 GCA_964457995.1 uncultured Methanoregula sp.
TGACTTCATCTCCCGTTTCCTTCCGGGCGGCACCCACCTCTTTGTCAATGATGCATATTGCCGGTATTTCAACAAGAAACGAGAAGAGATCATCGGGCACCGGTTTATTCCGCTACTCCATCCAGACGACCGGGAAATGGTTGCACGGCAAATTGCCTCATTATCCCCGGAACATCCGGTGGTAAATATCGACCAGCGAATCATCATGCCCGATGACAGCATCCGCTGGCAGCAATGGACAGACCGGGCAATCTTTGATCCGGATGGCAGGGTCATTGAATACCAGTCCGTGGGTCGGGATATCACCGAACAAAAAGAGATCGAAAATGAGATGGAGTACCATGAACAGGAACTCATTAAATTCTCAAATTCGCTCGATATCGCGACAAAGAAACTCAACGTCCTCTACGGCATTACCCGGCACGACATCAATAACCAGCTGACTGTGATTTTGGGATACCTGGAAATGCTGGAATGTAAAGTTAAAGACCCAACTCTCGATGAATATTTTAAGACGCTTGCAACCGCAGCACAAAATATCACATCCATGATCCAGTTCACCAGAGAATACGAAAATATCGGCATCAATCCTCCGGTCTGGCAGGATTGCCGCACAATCATCGATGATGCGGCAAAGCAGGTTCCGCCCGAAAAGGTCATGGTGAAGAACGATATCCCTGCAGGTATGGCAATTTACGCAGACCCGCTGATTGAAAAGGTGTTTTTCAACCTGATGGATAACGCGGTGCGATACGGAGGGACGTTCACAACCATCCGGTTCTCGGCTGAGGAAGCCGGCGATGATTATCTTATCGTGTGCGAAGATGATGGTGAGGGTGTCGTTGCTGAAGAAAAGGAGAAGATCTTTTTGCGGGGATTTGGGAAGAACAACGGGCTTGGTTTATCCCTCTCACAGGAAATCCTCTCCATCACCGGCATCACGATCAGAGAGACCGGGGTGCCGGGCAAGGGGGCACGGTTTGAGATCACGGTGCCAAAAGGGGTGTGGCAGATCTCCGATGTGCAACAAAAGAAGTAGTTATTACATATACTGACGCTCTTTTCCCTCTCAATGGAATTATAATAATCCATGGGATAGGGTTTTTAGATTTTTGCAGTTGAGAGTGGAAAGGCTCAGCATATCGTACCCCTCAAACGGGTAAAACACCAGGTAAAACCAAACGCAGTTAAAAGAGCCTTTTTTGACCTTCGTTTTTAAAGCCCAAAACAGCCGCATTTTGGCTAACGGGCCGACAGAATGGCACTAATTTTCACATGCTAAAACCGGATGGCTTCAGAGGTGTCAACGGCGGTTTGAAATTCCCCCGTCGCGTCGGAATAACATTCCCCAGTCCGGTACCGGGTGTAAAAGGAGATGGCATGAGTGTTGACATCCAAAACCCACTTCTCCGTCGGAGACCTCCTTCGCTTAAGGAGTCCCGACTCTTAAAAAAGTGTCTAATTCGCGAAAAATGGAGCTATATCTTTTCGGAAAACTGCAAAATGCGCCCCGTTTGACTGGATTCGATATAAATCGGGCTCTAAAAAGAGCTCAATTGGGCTCAATTGGAAGGCAGATCTCTTGTCTGATGGCCTGAAGTGGGTGGAAAGTGAAAGAACAGCCTTTTTGGGGGAAAAGGTGAAGTCATTTCACGTCGGATAACGACGTGAATTTTGAGGATTAACCAGGTGTAAAAGGAGATGGCATGAGTGTTGACATCCAAAACCCACTTCTCCGTCGGAGACCTCCTTCGCTTAAGGAGTCCCGACTCTTAAAAAAGTGTCTAATTCGCGAAAAATGGAGCTATATCTTTTCGGAAAACTGCAAAATGCGCCCCGTTTGACTGGATTCGATATAAATCGGGCTCTAAAAAGAGCTCAATTGGGCTCAATTGGAAGGCAGATCTCTTGTCTGATGGCCTGAAGTGGGTGGAAAGTGAAAGAACAGCCTTTTTGGGGGTAAAAGTGAAGTCATCTCACGCCAAATAACGACGTGAATTCCACGCATCTTCCAAGACCCCCTGTTCATGCAAAATATCCAGGAGTTTTACAATCAAACAGGGGGTGATCGGAGTTGAAACAGGGCTCATTTTGGGCTTTGTTTGGGAATTTTAAGGAAACTGAGTCCGTATCGTGCCCGTATTGGAGACGCAGTGAACCCTGAAAAAATTGTAGTTTTTTTAGAGGTTGACTCTGGGGAGGCAATGGGGATTTTTCTTGTTGATGGGATCGTGTGAAATTTTTTTTTAGCACGGGCTGCTCAAAAGTTTTCAGCGAAAGTCCGGGTTGAAATTTTCCGGGCAGAGTCTGCTCGATTTCTCCGAACCTGGCCTCCCCATGACCAGCATGAGGGGGCGGGGCTCAACAAAAATATCGCACGAAAAGGACAACCATACTCGGAATTTTTTATGCCGGGCCCGGTCTGGAAATTTTCAGAAACGCCCCAACCCGTGCCTGCTGAATCCTGTGTGCTGGCTAAATCAAAATTACAAGGACAAAAATTCGAGCGTCCTAAATTCACATTATGCAGGGTAGATCAATTTCGGGTTGGCGCCCGGGATAATTTTTGAGTTGGCGAAAACATCACAGTTTATAAAAAGAACAGGCATCATACAATTAATTATTAAAAACGCCTGTAGAATAAAAACTGGTCCTGTCGGAAAAATCCATATCTATGGGTAGATTTTCTACAGTGTCCACTCCTGTGATTACAAGCGCACAAAAAATATGCCGTAATTATGAGATGGAATTATTGCGTAGGAAATACGAACCGGCAAACGCCCGTCTAAATATCTTAAAAAAAGTGTGAGACAATGAACAACCAATACAGGCATTCAGCCGGAAAAAATCTTGAAACCCCGATGTCGAATCATGACATTTTCTTAACGGATAAAAAATATTGTACCGGATGGAACACCAGGAACCGTACAATTCAACGACAAGACAGATAGGAAGTGTGCACAATGACATCAGCAATCCGGATCCTCTACGTTGATGACGAACCCTCCCTTCTCGATATTGGCAAATTCTTCCTTGAGGATTCCGGAGATTTCATTGTAACTACCGCACTGAGCGCACAGGAAGGGATCCGTCTGCTCGAACTGGAGAAATTCGATGCGATCATCTCCGATTACCAGATGCCCGGCATGGACGGCATCCAGTTCCTTGTTGAGGTGCGGACTCGCTTTGGGCAGATCCCGTTCATCCTTTTTACCGGAAGGGGCAGGGAAGAGGTAGTCATACAGGCTATCAACAGCGGAGTGGATTTCTATCTCCAGAAAGGCGGCGAACCGGGCGCACAGTTTGCTGAACTCTCGCATAAGGTCAGGCAGGCAGTCTCTAGATTTAATGCAGAAAAACAGATAAAACAGTCTGAGGAGAAATTCTCCACTGCATTTATAATCTCCCCGGATCCTCTGGCAATCACTGATCTAAAATCCGGTACGATCATTAATGCAAACCCGGCATTTTCAGCATGGTCAGGATATTCCTCTGATGAACTGATTGGCAAAACCACAAAAGAACTGGATTTCTGGGCCAATACGCACGATCGCGATGAAATCGTTACAGCTTTACAAGCTCACGAAAATATCATAGACAAGGTGATCGAATTACGGATTAAGAACGGAGATATCCGCAACTGTCAGTTCTCAGCCCGGATTCTTTCAATCGATGGGAATGATTACCTTTTCACGCGTTCCCGTGATATCACGGATCAGATACTGGCAAGTCAGGTATTGCAGGAGAGCGAGGCACGGTACCGTTTAATCTCTGAAAATACCGCTGATGTTATCTGGACACTGGATTATAAAACAGGTAAGTTCACCTATGTCAGCCCATCAGTGCAAAAATTGCGCGGCTATACTCCTGATGAAGTGTTGAACCAGACTATGGCCGAAGCGTTGACAACGGATTCTATGGAAGCAGTCGCTCGCTTAATACAGGAATCAATTTCGAAAAGAAAGCCAGGAGATACGAGTCGGATTATAACGACAAATCTGGTTGATCAGCCGTGTAAAGACGGGTCGGTGGTTTCTACTGAAGTTGTGTCAACTATGGTTTTCGATGAGCAGGGGCACCCGGTTGAAATTATCGGTATCTCCCGCAACATAACCGAGCGCAAATTGGCGGAAGCGGCGCTGCAGGAGAGTGAGGAAAACTTCCGTTCAATATTTGAAAATAACTCAGCAGCAATGGCCATAATTGAACCGGATACAACGATATCAAGGGTAAATAAAGAATATTGTAATTTGAGTGGTTACACTAAGCAAGAAGTTATTGGAATGAGTTGGACAAAACAAATACCACCAGAAGACCTTGAACGATTAAAAGAATTTAACCGCAGGAGACTGATAAACCCAAATGATGCGCCTGATAAATATGAATTTACGTTCTATAAAAAAAATGGTGAAATAAAACATACACTGATGTCTATCGTCATGATTCAAAGCAAAAAAATGATAGCGTCTTTTATTGACATCACCGAACGCAAGCGGGCGGAAGAGGCACTGCA
>CAYWHL010000184.1:0-4489 GCA_964457995.1 uncultured Methanoregula sp.
GTTTCGTTTCATCAGAGATAATTTATTTGATATACGGTCAACGTGTTGGTATGGACTGGGCAGAAAAATACCGTCCCGCACACCTTCAGGACATCGTCGGCAATGCAACCGCGATACGGCAGATTGTGGCGTGGGCAACGAACTGGACGAATAAATCCAAGCCCCTGCTTATTTATGGAAAGCCCGGTATCGGCAAGACATCCAGTGCGTACGCGCTCGCCAGTGATATGAAATGGGATATTGTTGAACTCAATGCCAGTGACCAGCGGACTGCTGCAGTCATCGAACGCATTGCCGGAGCCGGGAGCATCACGGCAAGCCTGACGGGATCATCCAGGAAACTGATCGTTCTTGATGAGGTGGATAACCTCCAGGGCACTGCTGATAAGGGGGGAGCAAAAGCAATCATCGAGTGCATACGGAAGGCGCAGCAGCCAATGATCCTGATCGCCAATGATCTCTATGGTCTCTCCCCTGAAATCAGGTTCCGCTGCGAACCAGTCCAATTTAAGGCAATCCCCGCCCGTTCTATAGGACCCCGTCTCAAATATCTCTGCGCCGCAGAAAAGATTTCCTGCAGTGATGCAGCCATCCGCTCTATCGCAGAGAGTGCTGAGGGTGACATTCGATCAGCAGTCAACATGCTTTACGCATCAGCGATCGGCAGGGATCAACTTGAAGATTTACAGGTGCACACTTCCCAGAAAGATGAACGACTATCGATATTTTCGCTGATTACCGCTATTTTCCATAATACCTCCGATGATCAGCTGATGAAGCTCTCGTATGATGTTGATGATACCCCCGAAACAATTGAGCAGTGGGTCGAAGGTAATGTGCACCTGCTATCCACACCTTCAGCGGTGGCAGATGGATACCGATACCTTTCGCGCGCAGATGAATATCTCGGGTATACCTATCGAAGACAATACCACACTCTCTGGAGATATGCGACGGCGGTTATGCTGCTGGGAGTTGCTGACGCGGCTGGAGGACAAGGCATTCATACGAGGATTATGCCTCCGGAACGATGGCAAAAAATGTCAACGGCAAAGAAGCAAAAAGCCATCAGGACCATTACACTCAATAAGATTGCCGGTAGTATGCACATACCGCAGAATACGCTGCGCGAGAAGTATCTGGACATCCTTTCCCTGCTGGTTGAGCACGATCCTGCAACCTATGTGCGTGAGCTGATGTTGGATGCTGACCAGCTCAATTTTTTCCTGCATGATAAGGTGCGTTCGCAGGAGATTATCAAATCCCTGCTCCAGGAAGAAAAGTCCGCGGGAAAAGAGCAGGATAAAAAATCCAAAAAAGAAAAAGTCCAAAAACCAGAGCAAAGGGAACTGGAAGAACCTGATGTTCCACCCGGAACTGATGTAAAAAAACCACCTCCCCAATCTCAGTCAACGCTGTTTGACGGATTCTGAGCCTTTAAAATAGCGATGGAGGAGGACACCACATTCAATTTTTTCGCCTCCGTTTCCGTACGTTTCAAAACCCAGGTGATAGACCAGAAGATCGCAATTTATCCTTCTGGCAAGCGTGATAAGGGGCGGGATCATCTCAACGGCAGGACGAATTGCGTATATCAGTTCTGCACCTTCGTAAAGGCGTATATCAGGTCTGAATACATCATCGGTCGAAAATGGGAGCCATTCGGGAACCTGTATGTTTTTAATATCGGTAGAGCGGATACAGGCACCAGTTTCATGAAGTATACGTGCTGCCTCAGTATTCTTCCCAATCCCTACCTCAACGATGTTGGTGTAGTGTTTCGCAATATATTCCCCGATGCACGTCTCAATATGTTTATAGGAGCCCATTTAAACAGAATATTGCGATGCATATCCATATTTTTTGGGATACCCTGTCCCCGCCCGGGCTTCAGGTCCCGGTTACCCGTAAAATCTCCTCCATTATTGGTGTGCCTGCGACCGTATCAGATAACCCTGTGCGCATGATGGGATACGTGGAAGGGCGCAAACAGCTCGATGCTCAGGTATTGCTGGATAGCATCCATGCGTACAAACGCCGCCATTTCATGAAAGAACCCCTGCTCCTCGTTGTTCAGCAGGACCTTTTTAAAAACGGCAACAGATTTGTGTTTGGGCTTGCACGACAATCTATCGGTGCAGCTGTTGTCTCAACCGCCCGGCTCAGCAACGAATATTACGGAAGGGACGGGAATGATGATGATCTCATTGACCGTATAACAAAAGAAGGTGCACACGAAGTCGGACACCTCCTTGGCCTTGAACACTGCAGCGATCAGGAATGCATCATGTTCAAGCCGGATACCCTTGATGAACTGGACCGGAAGAAAAAGATGCTCTGTCAAACATGCCTTGAGCACCTGTCAGGGTATATCCCATCTGACTGAGTGGGGGTTCAATTTCCGGAACCGGCCGTGAAAGATGTTTTTTCTTCGCGCTTTCACGACATGACATGGAATGGGAAATTGAAATATTCAAAAAATCCCTCTTGGACCTGGTCATTTCATTTTTATATGAAAATGATGTAGAATGCGTGAGCCTTATGCGTTTGCCTTTGCACAAAACGGATATTCCTGTACCTGCTAATGTTCCTTATCCCACCTAACCTGTAATATGAGAAAGATCTGGAATGAGACGCTGCTCTTTAATCATTGATCCAATCTGTGCTGGACATGATCACCCATGGCACCCGGAGTCCAATACCCGTCTTGTGAATGCAGTTTCAGGAATTCCAAAGGATATTCCATGGCTGAATTCGGAACCTGCATTATTGGCGGATATTGAACGTGTACATGACCCCCATTATCTCTCACGACTTGAGCAGCGTTGTGCAGCGACTACCACGGTTGACTGGATGGATCCGGATACGTATATCACACGCCACTCCTTTAATGCTGCCCTGCACGCTGCCGGAGCAGCGATTGCTGCTGTTGAGCGATCGAAAGATGGCGAACATTGTTTTGCCCTTGTTCGTCCACCGGGTCATCACGCCGAGCATGACTGCGCCATGGGTTTTTGCCTCATCAACAACGTAGCGATTGCTGCAAAAAAAGCCCTTGACACCGTAGATAAGGTTGCAATCGTTGACTGGGATGTGCACCATGGTAACGGCACACAGAACTGCTTCTATGGTACTGACCGGGTGCTCTACTGTTCAGTGCACCAGGAGCATTTTTTCCCGTATTCCGGCACAGTCGACGAAGTTGGCGCCGGTAATGGCAAAGGATATACCATAAATGCACCCCTTCGATCAGGGTCAACGATTGCCGATTACTATCATGTTTTTTCAGAAATATTTGTCCCCGTAATCGAGCGTTTTTCTCCTGATGTGATGATTATTTCGGCAGGGCAGGATTTTCTTTACGATGACCCGCTCGGTATGATGCAGATCCAGCCGAAGGATCTTGAGCCCCTGACCAGGATAATTGCCCGGGCGGCAGGTGTGCCACTTGCACTGGTGCTGGAGGGAGGATACAGCCCGTCCCATGGTGCGGCTGTTCATCATATATTCGCGGCGCTCACCTCAGAAGACGGTGAAATTAATGCCCCGGGACTGCCATCTGAACGAACACACAGGCTTGTGTTATGGCTGAAAACAGCAAACCGTCTGTCCTAAGTGTTTCTACCGGAAGGGAAGGATCTCAATTTCCATTTTGCTAATCTTCTCAAATGTCTTTTTTTGCTGAATAATCGGCCAGAGTTCATAGAGGAGCACGGTGATTGGTTCCCACATGGCAGCCCAACCAAAAATAAGAAGCGCGTCTGCAAAAAGCTGGGCAATGAGATGATTCTCCAGTGCTGAAACCAGCTGCCGGGCAATCAGGGCAATAGTAAGAAATGTCAGACCGATAAGAAGGGTGCTTCTCCCATGCCTGAAATGGGAGCGGAATTCCCGTTCGGCGACCAGCACCTTATATTCGAAATGATTATGAATCGCATCGGGAATCTTCTTTGCCCGTTCGGTACCTGTGATGTCAGGAGGAAGGTAAATGACGATTTTGAAACGGGTTTTATGAGAAAAGTCCTTGACCGCATCAACAATGTACTGTTCTGCGGCAGTGTCAAGTTCTTTTTCATGGAATGGTGCGGGATCAAACGAGTTGAACAGCTGTAAAACGGAAGAAAGTTTGATCTCAATCAGGATCATGCCGTTTTCTTTTTTATAGAGTGACTCGATATCTGCCATGTCCTGTATCTCGATTGGTATAGTACTGCAAAGTCGATAAATCTGCCTTTGGCATCTTCTGTGTCAGGTTACCTGGTTATGAGTCTCCGACATAAAAAGGATCCAGCCGCATGGACAAGGGCATCAGAAGGGGATTATTACAGGCTCATCTGACGTTTGATTTCATCAATCGCTTCGGCGATAATCTCCTGAGCCCCCTCATTTTCCATTCTGTACAAGCGCCGGAGTGGATTGATTGCCCGTGGGTCTCCGATCTGACCCAAAGCCCAGGCTGCTTTCAGTCTCACCCGGGAATCGTCATCCC
>CAYWHL010000185.1:0-4480 GCA_964457995.1 uncultured Methanoregula sp.
ACGGTTCTTAAACGACCCGGTAGGAGCGACATCGACCATCATTGCCATGAAATTTTTGGAATCCGGACTGACTCCGTCACGGTCTTGTGCAGGTGCACTGCTCTCCGGCATCCTGTCAGATACCCTTTCCCTCCGTATGTCGACGACGACCCACCGGGACATCAAGGCATTGAAGTACCTTGCCACTGTTGCCGGCGAAGATCCAGAGCAGCTTGGAATCGCCCTTCTCGAACAGGGAATGGACCTTTCAGGAACTCCTCTGGAAATAATCCTCACCCGTGACACCAAGGAGTATACCCTTTCTGAAAAAAAGATAGTGATTTCCCAGGTTGTCGTCCCGTCATTTGCCTGGAACAGGGAGCGGGATGATGCTATCCGGGAAGAACTTGGAAAGATGAGAAACGCATACGGAACGGACATGGTCCTTGTTCTCTTTACAAACGTGCTGGAAAAATCAAGTGAAATCCATGGGATAGCAGATCCTGATTTCATACAGGCACTCTTTGGAAAAAAATTGCCGATCCGGCTCGAAGGGGTCATGTCGCGGAAAAAGGATTTCCTGCCATGGCTTGGGGCACGACTCCGCGAGCAGGCCCGGCTATAACGGTTATACCGGTTTTTAAGAGATGTGCCTCCGCCTCATTGATACAGTGGCCATAGATTTGTTTCCACGAGTTAATCCTTATTACGCCAACCATTCGATGAATACGTTAAAATATCCTGCCGGCGGGTAAATGGAACTAAATCGGGTGAACATTTCCGGGCTTACCGGATAAGCCGGAATGTTGTTGCGTGGATGGGTTTAGGGTTATCCGGCTTGGCAGTCATCCCCCGCACTCCAGGAATCAGTTCCTATAAATATCCAGGAAAAGGAACCATGCAGTATGGTATCCGGGGCTGAGGCACTATTACAGGCAAAAGAGGGTAGTACGTATGAGGATTTCTTCGAAGAGCCGGTCAAATACTTCCGGAAACTGAGGGGGAGAACATGAGAATCGCGATCGCTCTTGGGGGAAATGCCCTCCTGAAACGGGGCGAACCGATGACTGCCGACAGACAGCGCATCAATATCCGGGCGGCAGCCCGTGCACTGGCGCCACTTGCGCAAAAGTATGAACTTGTGCTCTCGCACGGGAACGGACCACAGGTCGGCCTGCTCGCACTGCAGGCAGCGGCTTATACCCGGGTTGAACCCTACCCCCTTGATGTTCTTGATGCCCAGACCGAAGGCATGATCGGGTATATGATTGAACAGGAGCTCCGAAATCTGCTCCCTCACAATGTCCCTTTTGCTACTATTCTTACCATGATCGAGGTTGACCCGGCCGATCCAGCCTTTACCAATCCCACTAAGTATGTTGGTCCACAGTATGCAAAGATCGATGCAGAGCGTTTGATTGCTGACCAAGGCTGGCATTTCCGGCAAGACGGGAATACATGGCGGCGGGTTGTGCCCTCACCCCGGCCGAAACGGATCTTCGAGATCCGGCCGATCCGCTGGCTGCTTGAGCAGGGAGCAATTGTCATCTGTACAGGAGGAGGAGGTATTCCGGTCATGTACGATCCGGATAATGAGCGGCACCTGATTGGTGTTGAAGCCGTCATAGACAAAGATTTTGCAAGCGGTCTTCTCGCACAGGAGTTAAAAGCTGATCTCTTCATCATGGCAACAGATGTGAATGGAGTGTATCTTGACTGGGAAAGACCGTCTGCCCGTCTCATCAGGGAGACAACCCCCGGGCAACTGAAGCACCACGTGTTTCCGGCAGGCTCCATGGGTCCGAAAGTAGAAGCTGCCTGTACGTTTGTGAAGAAGACAGGGAAGCGGGCTGCTATCGGGGCACTTGCTGACATTCAGGCAATCGTTGCCGGTGATTCAGGAACAACTATACGTCCAGGTTAAGGTGGTATGAGGGAATATGACAGAATTTGGTGTATTTTCAGAAGTAGGGAAGCTTCATTCGGTCATGGTGCACCAGCCTGACCTCAGTCTCCGGAGGCTTACACCATCCAACCACAATAGCTTCCTTTTTGATGATGTCCTGTGGGTTGACCGGGCACTCCACGAGCATAACGCATTTGTACGCCTCATTCGTAATGAGGGTGTGAGAGTCTATTATCTGCAGGAACTTCTGGCCGAGACATTGTCTTCAGGATACGTGATCCGCCGGCAGATTATTGAGGCAGTATCAGCCAGAATGTCCGTGGGGATCTCTGCCCTTGATGCAGTGCGGATCTGCTTAATGGACATGGGAGCTGCTGATCTCGCCAGACATCTCATCGGGGGGCTTACTGTCAGCGAACTTGAATGCATTTATATGGAAGGCATGGCCCGCTTCTCGCTCACCGCTGCTGTTGCCGGGCCCGATGCCTTTATTCTCCCGCCGCTCCCCAACACACTCTTTACCCGCGATTCCTCAAGCTGGATCTATAACGGGGTCTCCATCAACCCGATGTACTGGCCTGCCCGGCGACTGGAGGCTTTCAATACAGCAACAGTATACCACCACCATCCGATGTTCCGGGATGCAGATTTCAGGTTCTGGTTCCCGCAGACGGAGAATGAAAAACAGTTCAGTATAATGGATAATGCCCGTTCCTCCCTTGAAGGTGGTGATGTAATGCCAATCGGAAACAGGACGGTCATTATAGGTATGAGTGAGCGGACGCAGAGTCAGATGATCGAGCAGCTGGCTCATTCACTTTTTGACGGGAACGCCGCAGACCGTATCATTGTCACCAGGATGAGCCGGGATCGGGCACATATGCATCTTGACACGGTCTTTACCATGCTTGATGTGGATAAGGTTACCGTATTTCCGGATGTAGTGAACGACATGCAGGCATACAGTATCCGGCCAGGAGACGAACGGGCAATGTTCAATGTAACAAAGGAAGAGAATTTTCTCAGCGCAGTTGCTGACGCGCTGGACGTAGACCATCTGGAAGTCATTCCCACCGGCGGCGATACGTATGAAGCTGCCCGCGAGCAGTGGGATGACGGGAATAATGTAGTTGCTCTCAGGCCCGGGGTTATAATCGCGACAGACCGGAACACGTTTACCAACCGGAATTTCCGAAAGGCCGGTATCGACGTGCTGGAATTTGAAGGATCAGAGCTGAGCCGCGGGCGTGGCGGTGGGCATTGTATGACCTGTCCCCTGCTTCGGGATCCGGTTTAAGGTATTCTGGACACAGCTCGATCCAATTACTATCGTTTTACCACGTACACCCATAATCGCGGTGTTCAGGAGAGGCAGAGTATTAAAATCTATCAAGGGAAATAAGGATTTTATCGCCTTCCACCCGGACCGGGTAATTTTTCAGGGGTTCGTGGGGGGTGTGATCGGGAATCGATGGAAAACCTGATGCCGGTCAAATCAGTCCACCTGATGACATGCCCGTTCCGGATATCAAACCGTGAGTGGTGCATCGGGCAGGTGAGTATTGTATCCCGAAGGGTTCCTTCCGACAGGTCTCCCTCAAGATGGGGGCAGAGTGCGTCAACCGCAAAATATCGTCCTTTTACCATTGCAAGGAGGATCCAGTATCCTCTGACCATGACTTTTTTCATGGTCCCTTTTTTGAGTTCGGTGGCACTGGCCGCTTCGATAAATTCGCTCGCTGCACGTATTCCCTACTGAGGGGGATGGGTATCTGGAGCTGATAACCATTCCTGCAAAAAAAGGGGTGACTAAAAAGACATTTTTTTCATGCATGCTGTATCCCGCCTATCAGAACCAATACAATACAGAACGGATGCGGGAGCCTCGCTATATCACCGTGCAATGACGTTACCGCATGAATAGCATTCTCTTGTAGAATGAAGGAGTATCACGCCATTACCAGATTACTGCTGCATACCGCAGTCACATCAATGAGGGTGAGATCATCACAACCGATGAGATACACGCGGATAAAATGAGGAAAACATGGAGTGATCCGATCGACAACAGCTGGCATTGTTGAGGTTCTTTCATTAAAAAAATCATGCATCTGAATCCTTGTTGTTTCCTGGGTTTTACTAAAAAAGGGTTCAGTATAGATTAATATGAGAGGATAGCTCAAAAACCAATTCAGATATATTATGCCCTTTGAGCCTGAGGAAAAAAAGAATAGATATCAGTCCGTGTACGCGGATTTTTCCATCCGGGTGCCGGAATATTATAACTTCGGTTTTGATGTTATCGATCAATGGGCAAGGAAGGACCCTGCACGGCCTGCTCTTCTCTGGGTTAATCAGAAAGGTGAGGAGAAAAGATTCACCTTTACAGACCTGATGTATGAGTCTGACCTGATTGTAAAGATACTGCAGAACATGGGGATCCGCAAGGGTGACCGGGTGTTGATCATGCTCCCCAGAATTCCGGAATGGTGGTTTTTTATTGTAGCACTCATCAAACTCGGAGCCGTTTATTCCCCTGCACCGACAATGCTGACAGCAAAGGACAGTTCCTATCGCCTCACCACCGGCGGATTT
>CAYWHL010000186.1:0-4441 GCA_964457995.1 uncultured Methanoregula sp.
TGTTTATGAGGATCATCACCCTGGGTGAATTCTCCGGCTTTTTCCCCACCATCCTCTGTCTCCTTTATGTCCAGGACACAGTGTTTAAAGTCAATCCCAGAGCAAGATGATCTGTTTATCTGGCATCTGGTATCCAGCATCCGGAGTCAATTCGTAATTCATCATTCCTAATTCGTAATTGTATATGGCAAACATAAATCATCTCGCAACAAAGCTCTTCCTGAGTGAAGGACTGTTTGTAAATGATCCAGTCGATCATGGTGGCCCCACCAACCGGGGAGTAACTCTTTCCACCTGGCGTAAAGTCGGGTACGACAAAGACTGGGATTCAGATATCGATATCGACGATATCCGGCTATTGACACCGGATGATGCCCTGATGGTGCTCAAAAAATTCTACTGGGACCGGTGGCGTGCCGATGAGATCAACAACCAGAAGGTCGCCAATATCCTGGTCGACTGGCTCTGGTGCAGCGGAAAATGGGGGATCCTTATCCCTCAACGGATTCTTGGGGTTTCGGTCGACGGAATCGTCGGCCCTGTCACAATACAAGCTGTTAACCGCTCAAACCCTTATCGATTCCTTATCCAGATCTATAACGCCCGGGTCACTTTTATTTTTGACATCATCAAAAAAGATCCTTCCCAAAAACGATTCGAAAAAGGCTGGTTTAACCGCCTTAATGCTTTTTTATAACCCATTCTGAAATCATCATTCGTTGATCGATATTCAATATTCAAAACTCCCACCTATGAAACCCTTTCTCAACATCCTGGCCCTCATCCTACTTGCAACATCTTGCTCCCCCATCCATCGCCTCAACCGGCTCCTAGCGCTTCATCCTGAACTGAAGATCCCCGACACCATCCTGATCAACGATACGTTGACAACACCTCAATACGAAGCCAATACCGTGATCCATATAGACAGCATTCATGATACCGTTATTGTGCAGAAGGACCGGCTTGAAATCAAATTACAGCGCATTCACGACACCCTTTACATTCAGGGAAAATGCAAAGCCGACACGGTGATTGTCCAACGAACCATCCCGGTCGAGAAAATTAAAATCGTCAAAGTTGATAAGTTGGATCAATTGATATCAAAAATACCCTGGCTCATATCCGGCTTGATATGTCTGCTTATTCTTGCAATTGTGATTACCTTGAAATTTTTCAGGTAACATGCATCATTCAAATTTTTTCATCCAGCCTGAAAAAAAGAAGAAAGATCACTTTTTTGCTGGCAAATATATTATCTTTGCCATCAGCAAAAGAGTTCTTTGTAAAGAAATTAAGTGTAATTAATGAGGTGGATTAATCGGTGGACTGAAAAGGCCAACGAAGTTAAATACCTTTATTTCTTAGCGGTCTGATCCATGGGTTCGAATCCCTCTCTCCCAAATTGTTTCCTCCTCATTGACCCCAATGGTCGACAAACTAATTAAGACCGGTATAAGATATGCCCGGCTTAGAGTCGATTGGTATCTCTTACCAACTGTTAAGAGACATGAATGGTGGGCAGGATTCTGATCCTTTCATGGTTGGTCTCTACAATGATTACGCTATTCAGACTTTCAATAGGAGCCGTAGCAACCTCGGAGTAAGGAGGCAGTTTTAAACCCGTCGAATAAATAACAAAGGAAATCTATCTTTTTACCGGTAAAAAATGGCTTTTTACCGGTACACCTTATTTTTTCATAGAGGAAAAACTCTACTTTTATTTCAATGAAAACCAAAGTAGTTACCATACTGATTCACGTCGTTGCATGGGTGATCTTTCTGTGCCTTCCCTACATTTTTAGGCCGAAACCAGTAATGGACGCCGGAATGATGGAGCATAAGGTGACCTTTATGTTCCTCCGGTTCCTGACTTTTAATATTTATCTCATCAGCATTTTTTATCTACATGCCTACTGGATGCTTCCCCGATTGCTTCTGAAAAAGAGGTACGCTGGATATATCCTGTTGGTGGTCGTATTGTTCATCTTTTTCCTGTTGATCCGGGAAGCGCTTTTTGTCAGGCCGAACCCTATAGGGCCCCTACATCAGCATGAATTTGAGATTTTCAGACCCGACCGGATCGATTCCATGTTCCTTTTTGTGGTGATCATGGTCATTAGCGGTGGTATCTGTATCATCCAGGAGTGGATGCAGGCTGAAAAGCGGGCAAAGCAGATTGAAGCGGAACGGCTTGCGATGGAACTCTCTTTCCTGCGGTCGCAGATCAATCCACATTTCCTCTTCAATACGCTGAACACCTTGTACAGCCTTACCCTCCTGAAAAGCGATCATGCCCCCGAAGCGGTGATGAAGTTATCGAACATGATGCGCTATATCACTGATGATTCGAACTCGGAGCGGGTCCTTTTGGCAAAAGAAGTTGAATACATCAGTCATTACATCGAATTACAGAGGCTCAGGCTCAGCAGGAACATGACGGTTCAGGCAAACATGAAAGGAGAATTCCAACAGATCGAGATCCCGCCACTGATCCTCATTCCTTTTGTGGAGAATGCTTTTAAATACGGGATTAGCAGTCACGAACGGGCAGGCATACACATAACCCTCAAGGTGGCTGATAACCAGCTTTCATTCCGGGTTTCGAACCGCATTTTCCGGGAGCAAGAATTACCTCAAACACCCGGATTGGGCATTAAAAATACACTGCTGCGGCTCGAAAAGATATTTCCGGAGAGGTTCTCGTTCAACATCATCGACAACGGAAAAGTATTCATTGTTGCATTGGATATTCACCTGGCATGATCCATTGTATTGCTATCGATGATGAGCCCCTGGCATTGGAAGTGATCCGGAAATATGCTTCCGAAATTCCGTTCCTTCACCTGGTCGAAACGTTCACCGATGCCATCCGGGCTCTCTCATATCTGAAACGTCATCCGGTGGACTTGCTTTTTCTCGATATCCGGATGCCCGATATCAACGGAATCCGATTTTTCGAATCTTTGGCCAAAAAGCCCCTGGTGATCTTCACCACCGCTTTTTCGGAATGGGCCGTCAAAGGCTTTGAGGTGGAAGCGGTGGATTATCTTGTCAAACCTATTAAATTTGACCGGTTTGCAACGGCCGTTGCACGGGCGCAAAAACGGCTTGAAGGAATTTTTCAGGAAACATCTCCAGGTGATGCATTCATTTTCGTAAAATCGGAGTACCGGTCGGTAAAGATTACCCTCAACGATATTTGGTTCATCGAAGGATTTGATGACTACATTAAAATCCATCTGCTAAAGGATCCCAGTCCAGTTTTAACACTCATAAGTCTCAAAGCGATCCTGAAAAGACTTCCTGCCGGAGATTTCATCCGGGTTCACAGAAGCTTCATTGTACCTGTAAAACATATCTTGAGCATCCATAATAGACAGGTCGATTTAGATAATGTAAAGATCCCCCTTGGAGATACCTATATGAAACGCGTGCTCGACTGGATGAAACATCAGTGACATTCCTAATTCACCGATAGAAATCTCCTGTTTACCTATTTTACATCAGGGCTGTGTTCCGGAAACATACTTTTGTATCACTCATAACTGTGAATTGGTTACTCCTGATTCCCTTCCAGCCGGCAGGGAGGGGATTGGAGAACCCAGTTACACAAAGCGTATTTTTCAATGAAAAACTTAATCTACCCGGGATTCTTGATCTGCGGACTGGCCATCCCGGTCATTTCGGCGAATTGTTCGGGATCACACAATCCGGAGAAAAAGAAGTATCCCTTCAGATACCAGACAGGATTAACGATAGACGGGAATCTTTCGGATTGGGCTTCAAAATCGTTTTGTTACAATAACGACGCAAATGTGATGTATGTGGTGGCAAACGATACGAGTAACCTTTACTTTTATATCAGGATGCCTGAAAGGTCGCAGCAGATATCACTTCTCACTGACGGATTCACCCTCGTTTTCGATCCTTCGGGAAAGAAACGGGAAACCTGTGTCATCCGGTTCCAATGCGGTCGTCCGGAGGATTCAATACTTGCTCCTGGTTCCGGATATCCGCCGGATGCACCGACTGGATTGACAGGGCTTCCAAGGCAACGACAACAAGCGCTTGGGTTTGAGCAAAAAGAAAAACCGCTCATCATTTCCGGAATGATGACATGCAACGGATTCAAAGATGATTTCAATGGCGCCTTTCCTTTCGAGGGGGATGGAAACGGATTCATGGCTGCCGTTGCCAGCGACTCCTCGGGGACAATGATCCTGGAAGGGAAAGCGCCTTTGCAGGCATTTCCCATCAATCCATTGAAGCCACCGCAAGGATTTACCATGGGATTCACTGTCATGAGTCCGGGAGGTTTTGGCGAGCCGCCACAGGGGACTAGGCCCGAAGGTGGGCCACAAGGAAACAGACCCGGCATGGGTGAAATGGGAGGCGGAATACCTGGGGGTGGGGGTATGCCCGGTGGAGGACCAGGTGG
>CAYWHL010000187.1:0-4408 GCA_964457995.1 uncultured Methanoregula sp.
ATGGTGAACCTGTTGACAAATCTCTGAACGGGACCGAAGTCGTTCCATGACCAGATGTAACCAAAGCGTTGAAATTAGCAACAGTCGGGGCGACCTGGTCGGGATTATTCACCAAAGAAATATCCGATGGCCACCGGTTAAACACTGTCAGGTTTCCAGAATCCGTAAAGTTATACTGGTCCCAATAGGGGTAATTCTCAAAACTTGTCATCGATGTTGTTGGAATGAGATTAATGTCATCATGGTTTGTTAGTACGAAGTTTTTGAATGTTACTGGTCCTGGCAAATAATGAGAGGTTAGATGTTTATTATAATGATCGATATCCCACCCCTCTAATACAACAGTAGCAATAAGGTTTTGCGTGGGCATTCGTTCAGGAGCTGTATTTTGCGTCAAATATAATGCTGAACTGCTGCCAATATCTGGTCTATTATCTATAATTGTACCTATAGCATCGTACCCGGCATCATTTATCCGGATCCACCCGCGGATCGGAATGCCAGGAGATATTCCGGTAATTCTTGACGAATGAATGTAAGTAACTGGCGTATTGTTAATTATTATTGTTTGTCCATTTCCCCAGAGATACCATGTTGACATTGTCCATTCTGGGGATGTTGGATAAGATGGCATGTACGCATCATAATAAAACCATTCAAGAACAGGCTGCAACTAAGTCGTGTCTGGGTCCCCCTCAATACACCCATAGAGTCCATCCCAGATAGCAACAGGTGTAGCATGAATGTATGGTTTCCATTGAGTGGGACTGCTGGGAACATTCCAGTCAGCTGAAAATTGCCCCGGTAAAGAAATTATCGGTGACTCGGTCCCTTGAATATATTTAGCAGGATAAGGAAATCCGCCGCATGTCGTTGACAATGCCGATACGGATGATTTAGGAGTAGATATTAATCTTGAATCGTCAATAATTGTCAGAATCCGGGTATTGTCATAAATGACATGGAGTATATTTCCGTTATCAACAATTACAGAATTGTTGGGGACTTCGTGAATAAATGTTGACAGTTGATCCCCTCTGAAGGTATGGATAATTTGCGCTTTATCATCATCTGCTGTGAGCACTTGTTGTCCATCCTTATCAAATATTGTCGTTGTTATATTAGCGTGAAGGATGATGGAACCAATGGGAACAATTGTAGTCGTAAAAGAGCCATTGGTCGCTCGAATACTCTTTCCAGGACTCAGTTCCCCGGTTACAACCATCTTTTCCTGAGTCTTGTTGAAGTGAAGTTGGGGGAGCGGAATCTCACTCGCAGCAATTGCAGAAAATACGTTCGGAGTATTTTCAGCATTTGCTATTGGTACGATTAGTAATATTGTCGCTGCAACAAATACTATAATTAATATGAACCGTTTTGATATCATTTCAATCACGTTTTTTCCCATTAATGAAATTCAAAATCACGATAGCTACCATCATTGCAATAGGTAATGATACTGGCAACTGGGCAGCTCGTGTCGATGGAGTTAATGTTACCTCATCCGTTGTAGGTAGAATCAAGGAAGGATTTTGAATCGAAGGAGATTGAATGGGCGATGGAGAGGAATGTACTAAAATTGGACTGGTATTTGCAAGAAAAATGGTGAATACTTGTGTAGCGACCGGCGTGTTTATCCTAGGTGAATCCTGCACATATAATGAAGAAATTTTGACAAAATATTCATTATTTAGTTTCCAATCAACTTCAGTTACATTTTCTGACCACTGATTGGTTTGATTCTCTCCCTGAATGATTGTCAGATACTTACTGTATACAAATCCTGAATATCTATCAGGATCTTTCCAGGTTGGAGTAATACTTAATAAAAGACTTTTATTGGTAGAAGCTGGAAGATTGGTCGTTCCATGAATTACGAATACAGCCCCAATCGTACGATTTCCAATTGGATCGATGGTGATAAACGGTTTCTCTGGAAGTGGAGGAGAGTGGGGAGGAACCACATTGAATAATTGGTATGCAGATGTATTCGTATCTGTTGATGAGATATAGATAAAATATTCACCCGGGACAGGTATTCCAATGTCCGTTATATTCTTCGACCACTGGTTAGATTCATTCACTCCTGAAATTATTGCTAGATTTGTCGCGTAATAAAACGACCCTCTGCTCCCTCCAGGAGTTACCCCGGTACTACTAATACTGAATAATAAATTTTTCTCGGTGGATACCGGCAAATTTGTGATCCCATGAATTATAAAAAAATCCCCGGCGAAATGGTTCCCTATAGGATCGATAGTAATAAACGGTTCCGCGGGATAAACCGTGGAGTTTGGAGTTAGGTTTGTTAGATTAGTCCCACTGGATACGGTTTCTGCATTTACAACAGGTACGCATCCGATCAATAAAAGAACCACAACGAGAAACATCTCAAATCTGATTCGTAAAGTATTCATTGTCGATAAACCTCACCTATTAGGATAAGTGTAATACGGAGCCGGGTATTAACATTCCCAAAATTTTTGAAAACATTCAGGCAAGAAAATTCCAACTGCCGTTTATTGCAGGGAATATCATACTGAATATTTTTCCTATCCAGATGAAACATTATATGGATTGTCATTTATTTATCATGGCCATTCAGATTATCCGTTGCGATTAACATTCACCCAGCAAAATGATCTCGTATCCTTAATTTATCTCAAGGATTCTATCAGGTGCATTGGTTTATACAGTCTATGGCATCCAGAAAGGAGACATCGGATCTCGTCTCTTTTTGAGAATCAGGGATTATGGAGAATTCCTGCTCCAATCTCCTATCGACGATACCGTCTAACAACAAACTCCGGATCCGATCAATATCCATACTCTCCCCAAGAAAAAATAACCCCGTATCGGTCTCCGATTGCCAATTTTTCGATCCGGAAAACCCCGCAAAATGCCCCGATTGTACCCCGCTCAAAAAATCCGAAATTTGGGGTTTTTTCGGCTAAATTTCCCCATTATGCCCCCAAATTCCGACCCCCCATTAGCTGCGTGAGTTTTGCCCATGAGCCTGCTTTATACGGTCTTGGTCAGGATCGGCCACGCAAAGGACATTAGCAACATAATAAAATTGATGTAAAAAATCGACGAATATTCCAAGGTATTTTCGCTAAATAAACGCGATTTGCAGATATTTTGTCACGATGGCGAGGCAAGTACTGGATAAGAATGAGGATTCGCCGAAACGGGATGGCTGAAGGATTGTATTTCCGGATGTTTCCAGTCCGGGAAAAACCGGTAAGATTTTTTACATCCAACCGGTTGCAAATACCCACATATTGTGAATCCCTGACGAGATAACGATACGGGGATCAATACCTAACACCGGGAATATGAAGATGAAGTAAAGGATGGTGCCTAAAATGCTCCCGAGATTCCCCAGTGCTGCAACAAGAACAACCCGGAAGAGCGGGATTTTTGACATATCGGTCAGGGTTTCAGATTCATATATCTTCCGGAAGTCAGAGATTGGCGGTTTTCTCACCTTTGCCTCGACATACGCACCAAGCCAGCCGGCCTGAATCATGGGATTGAGCGATGTAAACCATGCAACACCAAAACACGTAAGCGCCGAATAGGGGTGCCCTCCGGCAAGAAGCGTGAACAGCGCAGACAGTACCCCATGAATGATCACCCAGAAGAGGAACGCATAGAGCAGCACATTCCAGCCAACACCGGAGAATGCAATCGCTGCGAGAAGCAGGAGGAATAATACCGTTACACCGAATCCAAAGACTTTTGACCAGGGAAACGATGCTGGTTGACGAACGAGAGGATCGAACGGGGGAAGAGAATCGGGTTTGTCAAGATAATCCGATATACCCAGCCTGTGTCCTGCACCGACAACCGCAAGGATACGCCCCTCAGGTCGCTGAATTTTTAAAAGGATGAGCTGGTGAGCAATGAATGCATCGCGCTCATCAATCAGTGCACGGGCACCGTTGGGTGAAAATTTCCGAAATTCTTCCATTACCGCATCAATTACATTTTGTTCCTTGAGTGACTCGATATCAATTTCCTGGCCATTATCAATTTCAGCTATCGATATGATCAACGCCCAGAACATCCTGATCTTTTCCAGGATTCCCAGTGAACTCCAGAATCGCAGGAGTGTCAGGCGGATATCCCGATCAACAAGAGCAATGGGGATACCCCGTTTCTCAGCCTCTTCAATCGCAATTTTCATTTCGGCGCCAGGTTCTACACCAACATCGATACCGATCTTACGCTGGAGGTAGGCGAGCAGCCACTGGACAAGGAGCGTGTTGAAGTTCTTTACTTCAAGCACGTCACTGACTGATGGGTCCCGGGCCTGCTTTTTAAGGGCAGAAAATCGTGATGAATCAAGTTCAATCGCCACGACATCAGGCTTATAGTCTTCGATCGCTGCCCTTACTTCATT
>CAYWHL010000188.1:0-4405 GCA_964457995.1 uncultured Methanoregula sp.
TATGCTAAGGATTTGCTTATGACCAGATCCAGACCGCAATCGATCAGATCAGTCCCACGAGTATCATCTGGGTAGGAACTCTCCCCAGCCCAAAAACCCCGGGGTATGATCAGCTGGTTCCACTCATATCTGCATATGCTGATACGCTAAGGGAAGCTTATGACACTGCTCTTCGTATTACAGATAAGGGATCCATCGTACTATCCGTTAAAACATGGAGATAACTGATTAATCATGAAATATATGCACCCTCGCCCCAGCTCAATTGTTGCTGCACTCTATACAGCGCGTGATCTGAAAGTCGACGTCGCAATCCTCCACGGTCCTTCCGGTTGTTCATTCAAACACGCCAGGCTGCTCGAGGAAGATGGCATGCGGGTACTTACCACATCGCTTGCTGATAACGAGTTCATTTTTGGTGGTCAGAAACCTCTTGAAGATGTCCTGCGCTATGCCGAAGATAAGTTTACCCCCCGGAGAATGGCGGTTATTGGAACCTGTGTCGCCATGATCATCGGCGAAGATCTCCAGTCAGCAATTGACGGCGCCGGGGTAACAACTCCCACTATTGCAATTGATATTCATGCGGGTTACCTGGAGAATATCGCCGGTGTTCTTGCAACTCTTGAAGCCGCATGTGAAGCCGGATGGATTTCTGGAGAGGAACTCACCCGCCAGCGGTTCATGATGGAGAAGGCAAATGAAGTGGAGCGGCTGAGAGGTGCGGCGAGCCAGGCATATATTGAGCCGTCACGGGGTGATCTGAAGCATATCGCAGCACAGCGCCTGATTGAATACTCGCGGAGTGGGAAAAGAGGTGTTGCAATCCTGAATGCAAAAAAAGAGACAGCATATATGTTCGCTGATGAACTTATTGCTCTCCACGACGTATGTCCGGATGCAGATATCACGTATATCGCGAATCTGGAACTGCGCGGACTGCCCAAGACCCGTAAGGATGCACAGCGAATATACGATGAAATGGTGAATCGTGGTCTGAAAATCGAGGCTATTGGTGCTCTTGATGAGTATGGAGCGAATGGTGAAATTCTTGGGATGAAGTTGCAGAAAATTGCACCTGCATTTGCACTTATTGCCGGCGTCCCTCATGCAATACCTCCGGAATATACACAGGGCATCGAATGCTTCTCAGTGACAAACGGCCCCCGCCAGGTAGGTCCGCTTCGTGCTATCGGACACCAGCACGTAATCGTGGAAATTGATCTTCATCCAAAGACACTGGGTGTGAGGGACATCGTAGAAAGTGAATTTGGTGCCATCCTGCGGAGTCTTGCATGAAACAAGTCCTTATCTCCGGTGATCGTTCAGGCAGTGGAAAGACTAGTATCACACTCGCACTTGCTGCCCTTCTCTCCAGAAACAACCGGGTCCAGACATTTAAGGTAGGGATGGATTATATTGATCCATCGTACCTTTCAGCGGTTTCCGGCCGCCCTTGCAGGAACCTTGACAGCTTCACACTCTCAAACGACCAGATAAAGGATATTTTTCATTACGGATGTCGTGACGCCGGAATTGCACTGGTTGAAGGAGTTCGCGGGTTATATGAAGGAGCAGAAGCACTTACTGATAGCGGGAGTACCGCATCTATAGCAAAAGTACTCGATCTTCCCGTGGTTCTTGTAGTTTCTGCACAGAGCATAACACGGAGTGCTGCCGCGCTGGTTAAAGGATTCCAGGAATTTGATCAGGATGTTGACATCACCGCAGTAATTCTTAATAATGTAAAAGGCGTTTCTCACAGGGAAAAGGCGGTAACAGCCATTGAACACTATTGTCACGTGCCCGTTATCGGTGCGATCCCACGCATGGAAGAGATGCAGCTTGCCATGAGGCACCTGGGGCTCGTACCCTATCGGGAAGGAGCCGGGCGAGGTGATTTTGATACCCGTATTGCAACCATCACAGATATGATTGGTCAGTATGTGGACCTTAATCAGCTTTTGGAAATCATGAAAGACGTCCCGGACACTCCTGTGCAAAAAACGCTCTTTGATACTGCCGTGGATCGGGATGTCAGGATTGGCATCGCGTTCGATGAGGCATTCAATTTTTATTATACCGATCTGTTTGATATTCTTCATTCTGCCGGTGCGGAGTATGTTCCGTTCAGTCCCGTGCATGACCGGCTCCCTCAGGTGGATGGATACATCATCGGGGGAGGTTATCCGGAACTTTTTGTTGGGGAGCTCGAAGCTAACGATCGCATGCGTGAAGCGATACGGGAGGTTTCACGTGATGGCTTGCCATTATACGCGGAATGTGGCGGGCTCATGTACCTTACCGATCATATGAACATAAAAAAAGACTGGCAGGGTGCCCCGATGGATCAATCGTATGAGATGTGCAGGGTTTTTTCCGGTGAGACATGGATGCCCTCAAGAAGAGTAGTCAGCTATGTTGAGGGCACAAGCACGAGCGATTCCCCACTGGGGGCTGCAGTATTCCGGGGTCATGAATTTCATTATTCCGATGTTAAACTCTCGCCAGATACCAGATATGCATACCGGCTCTCCCGTGGAGTTGGCATTTATGATAATCTTGATGGTGCAGTTATTAACAATACTCTTGGGAGTTACACTCACCTGCACCCTGTAGCAAGTGCCGGCATGTTCCGGCATTTTATTGAACTGTGCCGGAAAAAAGCATAAAGGTTTTTTGGATTTCTGCATATCAAGTTGAAATTTTTTTTATTTGGATAAAAAGAAAAAACTACAAAACCCTATACACCCCATGAAAAACTATGATCATTTACATTGATGGTAAATACCTAAAGGACACAGAGGCAAAAATCTCGGTTTTTGATCACGGTTTTCTGTATGGGGATGGCGTGTTTGAGGGCATCCGTGCATATAATGGTAAAATTTTCAGGTTAAAAGAGCATCTGGATCGCCTGTATGATTCAGCAAAGACTATCGACCTGCACCCCCCGTTTTCCAAAGAAGATATGACCGAAATCATCTGCGAAGTCCTGCGCAGAAATAAATTAACCAATGCCTATATCCGCCCCATCATCAGCCGGGGTGTGGGGGACCTCGGACTTGATCCCCGCAAGTGCCCCAAACCTTCTGTAATTGTGATTGCAACAAGCTGGGGCGCAATGTACGGGGATCTCTACGACAAGGGTCTCAAGGCAGTGACGGTATCAGTGAGAAGGAATCCGGCTGATGCACTCCCCCCGAATGTAAAAAGCCTGAATTATCTGAATAATATCCTTGCAAAGATTGAAGCAAACTACAAGGGCGGCGATGAAGCGATCTTCTTTGATACCAATGGATATATCTCTGAAGGGTCCGGGGATAACCTCTATATTGTGAAGAACGGAGAGATTTTGACACCCCCGACACTCAACAACCTCCGGGGAATTACCCGGATGGTCCTTCTGGAACTGGCACAATCACTGGGCATTACCGTAAAAGAACAGAACATCGGATATTTCGATCTTTATTCTGCAGACGAGATGATCTGTACCGGTACCGCTGCCGAAGTTGCTCCAATCACCTGGGTGGACGGCCGTACGATCGGTACCGGTAAACCCGGCCCTGTCACACGGCAACTTATGGCTGCATTCAAGACGGTAACCGAGACAGAAGGTCATCCCATCAAAAAGAAATAATATTTTTCATAATCGCTATCGATGATAACAGGTCGTAGCATTTTCTTTTCCATAATCTATTTATGAGGTGCCGAGAAATTAGATAGAGCAAGCGCTGCTATAGTGTAGTCCGGCCAATCATGCGGGCCTTTCACGCCCGCGACTGGGGTTCGAATCCCCATAGCAGCACTTTTCCATTAATGGTTCTATTCTCTAAAACTTAACTTGCTAGCAATAGCTGAAAAAATCCGTAAAAAGGTTATTTTGGAATTAAGTTGTGTACATCTTTCATGACGGATATCAAACACCCAAAATGAGATTATTCAAAATGTGGTGCTAAAATACAAAGAGTTTACAAAAGAACCGATTCTTGTTTTGTACCATGCGGTTGGTTATGCACTGATTGTGGACTGTTCAAAAAAGACAATTAGCTACAGTTGTGAATTGTCTTCACTTGGTCAGAATTGATAACGGGAGGAGACTCTAACTCATCATCGTGCCGAATGTATTTCTCTGCCGCACATTGTAGTGCCCGGAAATGATTATCAGGCCAACGGACGAAGGAACCGTGGTGGACGGAATGCTGGTTGGTATCATGTCTGATACACACGATGATATTATGCAGACGAAAAAAGCCGTATCAAGGTTCAACCGTGAGGGCGTGGAGCAGGTGCTGCACGCGGGGGACTTCATATCCCCGTTCATGATCGATACGCTGAAAGAACTGGCGGTACCCCTGACGGGGGTATTCGGGAACAATGACGGGGACCGGCCCCTGCTCGAAAGGAA
>CAYWHL010000189.1:0-4370 GCA_964457995.1 uncultured Methanoregula sp.
CTCGTTCACCGAAAGACAGTTCAGTCCCCATGCCCATGCTTCTGTTCCGCCGGGGTTGACCACCTTGACAGCAAATCCCTTGGTTACCCGGATGAGCCATGCAATATATGCAGCAGTGTTCTCAATCTCTTTGTTTTTGAGATATTCCATCACAAACCAGTTGTTCCCTAAAACCGGATATGCCCCTTCATCAATGATGGGGGTGTCGCGGATCTCCTCGTGTACGTGACGGGAGAACAGCGGCGGCATTGCAGCTTCCATTGCGGTGGTGTATCCCATCTTGGCATACTCGTAGCCGGTCTTGAAGGTAGTAGGAATGGAATTCCCGCCACCCATCCGCTCCAAACCCTTTGTGGGCGTGCAGGTGAAAAGCTTGTCTTCAGGACGGTAGATCCTGCCCATGTTAATTTTCGGACCTGCAATGTGGGCGTGGATCTCCACGGCACCAGCCATAACGGTTTTTCCCTTGGCATCGATGACTTTTGCACCGGATCCGACCTTGTCGACAATCTTGCCATCCTTGATAGCTACGTCGGTTTTGTCCCCTTTGATGCCCTGGACCGGGTCGAAAACGCTGCCATTTTTAATGATATATTCTGACATGGTTATGCTGCCCCCTTGAGCTTTCTGACCCGGTCGCGGACCATTATTAAGAACTGCTCATCGGTGAGCATGCCCTCAGGTGGTTCCACAACCTTTCGGCAGTCGATTGGTACGTTGTCCATGCGATAGCAGTTCCCACCGGTTTCCACACCGTTGAATGCCACCGGGACATGCAGTTTTGACACACCGCTGGTCGGTGTGAGGTGGGGATCAATGCACACCGAGGGTATGTGTGCGAATTGTTTGACCGCACTGATGGGGAAGTGTGCACCAGGATCGCTGCCTATGGTGAACATTGCATCCACTTCTCCGCGTAACAGCAGGTCAATGGTGCTGCTGTCGCCGGGGTTATAGCGTGCAAACCCTCTGGTGAGATCGACTGCGTAGGGAAACCCGAACTGCCATCCAAACACTTCACCGGAGCCGGTCACGTTGTAGTGGCCACGCATCGGCATGATTGAGAATTTTGTATACTCATTGAGGTCTTTGGTGACGGCAATTGCCGCATCGATGTTGTGATTCTTACTAATGGACTGGGTCACACCCATACCGAAGAAGATGATCCCGAAACGCCCGCTCTTCATCAGGTCTGCGACTTCACGGATCTTCTCTTTTGGGATCCCTGCAACGAAATCGGGGAGCCATTCTCCCCTGAAGGCAACACGGAGTGCATCGAACAGCTCATAGTCCTTGCCCTGTTCTATCTGCAGGTGGACGTCGGCCATTTTCGCCGTGTCAGTGACACGGGGGTCGACAACAATCATCTTCCGGCTCATCTGTCCCTTGCCGGTGAAGAACCCGCGGGGGAAGATGGAGTATCTCGACATGTGCCTGGGGTGGGCGTGTGCCGGGTTGCAGCCCCAGAAAATGATCCGGTCTGCACGGTTCTTGATTTCTCCAAGTGTACACGAAGGCAGTCCGATATCCTGCACGGCAATAAGGGTTGTACCATGGCAGACTGCAGCGGTATTGTCACAACATGCACGGGTTATTTCGGCAATCTCGTTACCAACACTCTGGGCTTCACAGTTGGTGGAGCTCCAGCCGTACATGAGGGGCTTTTTCGCTTTTGCAAGCATCTGTGCGGTATACTCGGCCGCTTCATCATAGCTGATCTCTTTCCATGTCCCGTCAGGCTGGTGCAGCCTTGGCCGGGTAACACGGTCCTTTGACTGGGAGTGGAGAAACTTTTCGGTTCCGATGACGCAGGCGTTATAGACTTCAAGAAGCTGTTTTCCGTCATCGGAAACAACAACTTCCAGGTCGTCGCAGAGCGTCCCGCAGAAAGGACAAATGACATCCGGTATAGTCTTGGTCATTTTATTTCACCCCGCATAATTTCTGCACCAGTTCTATTCCCAGGAGCACAGGCTCGTTCATCGCAACCTCAACTTTCACGGGGACGCCTTTGAATGTCGGCATGCCTGTCGAGTACGTGTTCGGGTTGGTAATAGAATTCGCCCAGGGTCCCATGGGGATGAACGCGAGGCCAGGGTGAGGGCCCTGGGTGGTCTCGATTGCTTTCACAACAACGCTGCCGTGATCGCTCGTTACCCTGACATTGGTGTTTTTCCATGCCCCAAGTTTTTTCAAATCTGATGAATCAAGTTCGATGATCCCGGCGGCAGTGCGATAGGCAGGTTTCTCCTTCCCGCCTTCAATCGCAACACCCTGCTGGATGCTTCGACCTGATATCAGGTTTACATTTATAGTTGCCACAACATATTCCTCCAATAATTGAATTAATCCGTGAAACGATGTATCCTGTCTCCCTTACATTAACTCCATTATCGTGACAGCTGCACGGGTGCACCTGCAGGAAAAATGGATAGGGGGGATAGCATTTCCACGCTCTGGTCCTCCTTTATTTTTGGAACTCCTTGATGGGGCTTGGTCCGAGCTCGTTGATTGTTTTCACTACATCGGTGATGACTTCCCCCCACTTTGCACCCTCGGATGCTGAGACGAAGGTCATCCTGAAGCGGCGGTCATCCAGACCGATACTCTTCATGAGTCGCTTGACCATGAACATGCGCTTTGCACCCTTGAAGTTGCCTTCAAGGTAGTGGCAGTCACCGAAGTGGCAACCGGAGACAAGCACACCATCTGCGCCGTCAGCAAAGGCCTTGAGCACGAACAATGCGTCAATACGCCCGGTACACATTACACGGATGACCCGGACATCTGGCGGGTACTGGATACGGCCACCACCGGCAAGGTCAGCACCGGCATAGGAGCACCAGTTACAGAGAATACCGAGTATTTTTGGTTGCCAGACTCCTGGCTCGCGTTTCGGGATAGGGAATTCAGGTGGTGCTGACATTTACTGCTCACCTCCGAGCAGGAATGCATCGATCTGCGCCACGATCTGCGGGGTAGCAAAGTGGTTCATCCATATTGCTCCACCGGGACAGAAACCACCGCAGGTTCCGCAACCCTTGCATTTAGCTTCGGTGACTTCCATAACCTGGCGACCGTTCTTCTCGACAAGTGCAAGGGCACTGTAGGGACAGAGGCTGATGCACATACCACAGCCGGCGCATCTCTCTTCAATACACGTGGCAAAGTACGGCTCAAGTTCCACCTCACCCATGTGGATGGGGATACTCGCCGCAGATGCTGAACCTTCGGCAGATGCAACGGTATCAGGAATGTCCTTGGGGCCTTGGCAGACACCGGCAAGGAATACACCGGCGGTCGTAGTTCCACAGGGGTTCAGTTTCGGGTGGGCTTCGAGAAGCCACCCATCGCTTGAATTGGATACACCAAAGAGCTTGCGGGTCCTGTTGGTATCTTCTTTTGGCTGTACTGCTGCCGCGAGCACGACAAGGTCAACTTCCATATCAACCGGGCGGTTCAGCAAAGTATCGTCGGTATAGACATGAAGGTTCTTGGTGGCCGGGTCCTCGAGTATGTTTGCAACACGCCCGCGGATGAATTTTGCACCCTCATCCTGTATACGGTAATAGAACTCTTCGTACATTTTACCGAACGAACGGATATCCATGTAGAAGAGATATGCCTGTACACCGGGTATCTTCTCAAAGATCTGGTGGGCGTGTTTTAAGGAATACATACAGCAGAACCGTGAACAGTACGGTTTGCCGATGCCGGTATTATCCCGGGAGCCGGCACAGAGCACGAATGCGACTTTCTTGGGGGTTTCCCCATCGCTTGGTCGCACAAGGTGACCGCTGGTTGGGCCGGATGCACAGATGAGGCGCTCGAACTCAAGGCTCGAGATGACATTTTCAAACTGCTTGTATCCCCATTCTGTTTTATTCTCGACCGGGAAGATGTCAAAACCTGTTGCGAGAATTGCTGTCCCGACTTTGACCTTGACAAATTCGTCCTTGGCTTCAAGATCAATTGCTTTCTTTTCACCGCATGCGGTCACACACAGACCGCACTTGATACAGGAATCCCAGTCAATGGTGTAGAGAAGCGGGACAACCTGCGGGTGGCTGATGTAGATCGCCTTTCGGGGCTTCATGCCCACTTCGAACTCGTTGGGTTTGATAACCGGGCACGGTGCTTCACAGTCACCGCAGCCGTTACAGCCACCACCGACAATACCCATCGCTTCAGCTTCCGCCATGGAGAGGACACCACGTGCCTTCTTGCGGATGGTTACATCGAAGTTGCCGATGTAGCCTTCGACTGCATCAACTTCTGAGTAGGTCATCAGCTCGATATTTGGAGCCCTGCCCACGTCCACCATCTTTGGTGTTAAGATACACTGCGAGCAGTCGAGTGTCGGGAAGGTC
>CAYWHL010000190.1:0-4307 GCA_964457995.1 uncultured Methanoregula sp.
GAAAATGTTCCGCCCGCTGTTTTCAGGTCGGTTGAGCTGACATTCAACTGGACAATGTCATCTTCCAAAAGTCCATTGATCTGGATGCATACCAGGTCGCCATTGTGCACGTAATTAATATTCCCGGGCGATACAAGGGTAGCAGTATACGCCGACGCTGGCGGAATGAGGGCAAGTACGAGAAAAGCTGCTATGAGTATGCCAGATGCGATACCTCTTTGCTTTTTCATCTCCAATCGTGATGTGACCATTCAGATTACTCCATTTTTATATTGGTTATATTGCGCACTTTTGTTTTTTTATTATTTTAATCATTCTATGTATTCAAATTGCACAATATCATCTGATTTTTCGTTCTTTATGGTGAGATTTTTTTTAAAAAGGGTGTAATGTCTGGTGATTATGGAACATCCAATCAGACCTGAATTACCTTTGAAATTGTAGAACCGTTTCCCGTGCGGAGAATGTTACCCCTCTCTTTATCTGGAATGATGAATGCCGCCGCACCAAAAAGGGACGCCCCCGCGGCGGATTAATAACCCCTCAAAAAAACTCCCTGCCCGCCGTGTCTCTGAAGTGGCTATGAGGCGGGGTTCCTTTGTATAGAGGACGATATCCTTTGTTATGGAGTGAACACAATCGGTTCATGTATGGTTTTCCAGAACCGGGTTTTAATAAATCTCCCGGGATTCAGACAAGGAAAACGATCATTTTCATTTTTTTCTTTCGCTTGCATGCACCGGCTATAATGCAATATTTATCTTCACAGCACACCAAATCCTGTTGAACGGGGCAGTTTATGGGATTTTTTTTCACTCATCAATTCTGGCGCATCACGGCGTTGATCCTCATCTGTGCGGGAATGGCCGGCGCAGGATCAGCGGTTGTTATCACAGAATCGCCATCCCATGTGATGCGTGGCGAACAGATAACTATTGATATCACCGGGCTTTCCAACAATTCTGCGTTTTCTCTCCTCATTGAAGCAACACTCCAGATTACCCCGGGGCAGGACTTCCTGTTTGAGACAACGAATTTTGTCATGCCCATAGCACTTAAAGACGGGCAGATCTCCGCAACAACAACCGGTACACAAAGAGCAACCTATTCGGCCCGGAAAGGGACTACGGAAGTTTCGGTAACCCGCTCCGCTGATGCAAACGGGGTATTCTCATTTTCGCAGGCACAATCAGTACCGGCAGGTACCTTTGATTTTATCCGTCTCGAGGGAACCCCGCAGCCCGATAAAAACACGATCGTTTCAAGCATCCAGCTCCGCGGGAAAAAAAGCGGTCCTGACTCATCACACCTCTCTTTTGCAGTAAACGGCATTGACAATGGCAGGGTCCAGCTCATCGTGTACGTTGATGGCAGCCAGGCCCTGTACCAGACCGTGACTATCGGGGATGGTATCACCCCGGTTCAGACAACGCCCTCCGCATCAACCACCAGCGGCCCTGTTACGGTAAATGGAACAGCGACCCCGACTCCTGTACCGGTTACGAATTCCTCGAAAACATTTTTTTCAGCTGACCGCACTGTCTCGCTAACCGTGGAGAGGGTGGATTTTGCAGGACTGGTAGCTGTAAAGGCAACCGGCGTCCCCGTAACCTGGACACTGCTCGGTGATGCCTACACGATCGCGCCGGATTCACTCACCTTCTCTGTTCCCGCAACGATCTCGTTTGGCATACCCAATAATACCGATTGCGGCGCGAACTACACCTGTTTCATCGGTCAGTACCGGAACAGCCAGTGGTTTTTCGTAAACTCCACCATCCGGAACTCAACGATAACGGCCGCAATTGACAGGGCAGGAACCTTTGCCCTGATAGCATACAAGAATGAGAGCACGATGGCGGTCTCCCCTTCAGCAACACCTGCCGGCAACACAGCACCTGCCGGCACCATGACACCTGAAAGCACCCCGACGATTGTGCCAGTCGTGCAGGAGACATCACCGGCTCCGGCAGCAACAAAAGCACCGCTGAGCGTTCTGCCGGTTTTCGGTGCGCTCGTGATCGGTATTGGGATTGCACTTGGGAAAAAGCAATAATGTATTAAAAAAATTTCACGATTTCTCTCATGATATCTATTGTTCTCGGGACACGTCCGGAAATTATCAAGATGGCCCCGGTCATCCGCGCCTGCCAGCGGGCGGGAGCAGACTATGCTGTCCTCCACACCGGCCAGCACTACTCCTATGAGATGGACCGGATTTTTTTTAAGGAACTGGAACTGCCCCAGCCGCAGTATAATCTTGATGTCGGATCCGGAAGTCATGCAGAACAAACCGGCACGATCATGACAGGCATCGAGAAAATATACCAGGAGGATCCTCCGGATATCGTACTTGTCCAGGGGGATACCAATACGGTCCTTGCCGGGGCTCTCGCAGCAGCAAAGTTACATATCCCTGTCGGGCACGTGGAAGCGGGCCTGCGGAGTTTTGACCGCCGTATGCCCGAAGAGATTAACCGTATTGTTGCTGACCATATTGCCGATTATCTTTTTGCCCCCACCGATCTGTCGCGGCAGTACCTGCTCCGTGAAGGGATCGATGAGAAGAAGATCCATGTTACGGGAAACACGGTGGTTGATGCGGTTTTCCAGAACCGTGCGATTGCACAAAAGAAATCCATTCTCCTCCGCGAAAGGGGTCTCGATCCACAAGGGTACTTCCTCGTCACCGTTCATCGCGCTGAGAATGTTGATGTGCAGGCCCGTCTTGAAGGGATTATCACCGGGCTCTCTGCCGTTGGCAAGACCTTTGCTATACCAGTACTATTCCCAATGCACCCCAGAACACAGAAGATGATGAAAGTGTTCGGCATCGATTCGCGCGGCATTATGTGTATCCAGCCGGTAGGGTACCTTGAATTCCTGGAACCGGGAGCCAACGCACGGCTCGTCCTGACCGGTTCCGGGGGCGCCCAGGAAGAGGCCTGCATCCTGAACGTGCCCTGCATTACGCTGCGCGAGAACACCGGGCGGCTGGAAACTATCGGTGCCGGTGCGAATGTGCTTGCTGGTACCGATCCTCAGCGGATTGTCTCTGCGGCGGCATCCATGCTTTCATCATCCCGCCAGTGGCAGAACCCCTTCGGAGACGGGAAGGCGGGAGAACGGATTGTGGGGATTTGTGAAAAGAGCACAGGTTCCTGCAAGAGCACAACGCTCAATGAATTATAAGTATGCAGCACCACGTGCCCAATGTTTCTGTAGAGGGCAGAAGACACCACGACACCATAATGGCCATGGTATGAGGCTGTTGCATACATAAACCTGATTGTACTATTGCGCCTGTTGACTTCAGAGATATCCCTGCATTTTTGCCAGAAAGCATTCTCTCTAACAAACAAATTGGATACCGGTTTCGCGGTATGCAACAGCCTCACATACTACCCTGAATTTACATCCCCAATTATTTAAATAAACCAACAACATACGTAAATACATATGGGCACCATTACGATAAGCGTCGATGATGATACCGAGAAGCGTTTCCGGGAGGCGGCAAAGAAGAAGCTGGGCGAGCGGAAAGGGTATCTTGGCAAGGCAACAACCGAAGCCCTGGAGATCTGGGTCCGGAAGCAGACACAGGAGGAGATCGCACGCGACGCACTTGCTCTTCTGGAAACGGGACATCATCTCGGCAAGCACCTCTATAAGGAACGAAATGACCTCTATGACCGCGCCACCGGCTCTTATTGATACGAATATCCTCTGCTATGCTCTCGATGCCGGGGAGCCGGAGAAGCGGGCGTTGGCAGCAGAACTTCTCTCCCAATGCTGGCGTTCCGAGATCGCTCTCTGTGTTTCGGTGCAAAACCTTGCGGAGTTCTCCGTTGTTATGACGGAGAAAGTTAAACACCCGGTGCCGGATGCTGTTGTTACGCGGTTTATCCGGGATATCGTCTCGTTCGACGGCTGGACGGTGATCGGCTATGACCCGGGGACTATTATGGATGCTGTTGGTATCAGGCGCACGTACTCTCTCCACTTTTGGGATGCCCTGCTTGCTGCGACTATGAAACAGCACACTATTGGCACGATCTATACCGAGGATTCGCATTTTGAAAAGATCCCGTGGATAACGGTTATCGACCCGTTTACCAACGCGTGATCCTTGGGATGTGAATCAACGAGTGATTACCAATGGATATTATCACCGTATTTCAAAAGACAGGATCCGGACAGGAGAAGAGAATCTGTCGCCATGTATCCTTAAACCAGGATCGCTGTTACCCCGCATTTTTTTGCACAGAGTGACTGGTGACGATCCGCAGTAACCAGCGTGGCATGAT
>CAYWHL010000191.1:0-4278 GCA_964457995.1 uncultured Methanoregula sp.
GAGGGCTTGATGGGCCCTGGCGGGTTCGTATGATAGCCCAGATCATCTCCATGGAGATGGGAATGGGTGTCGTGACGGGGAGGCAGGTTTGTTTTTTTCTGGGGGTGGTGCTCGGGTTGAGGATGAGGATGGTCCAGGGGATGGTGCTTATCCAGTTCTTCTTGCCGGTCCTTGTCCGGGCTGATATCAGCGCCAGGGGGTGTCTTTGGATAATCAGGCCGACGATCAGGGCGGTGTCTGGTTGCCATAATCAATACTCCCCGCCCGGTGATAAAAACGCTTCCCCTGCAGGAACCGGACCCAAAGAGATCAGATGGCCATGACTCAGGAAACAGGGTAATTTTTTTATCTATGCTGTCAGAGTATCATCTGACCCCGCTGGTTTCTGGTAAGAAGAGCCGGCTGGAGGGATCAATGACAGAAGATCTACCGATAACACAGGATATTATAAAGAACCTTCTCGATCGAATAACCAGCCCCTCACGGGTCGTACGTGAAGGTGCGGTAGAAGCTCTCGCGGTAATCACCCAGGACGAGGGCTGGAGACCGAACGAACTGATCCGGCAGGGCGGCATCGATAGTATCGCCGCACTCCTTCACGAGAAGAATACTCATATTGTTGTGTCGGCCCTTGACATCATCATCGCCATCGCCGCGGCCGGTGAAGGAGAGGCACTCATTACCGGCGGCGTGATTGACCGGCTCGACCAGATACAGGACCATAAGGACCCGCTGGTACAAAAGAAGGTGCATGAGGCGCTATGGCTCCTGGTGCCCGAGGTGGAAGAGGTGGTGACATCCAAGCCCCAGGATGACTATTGAACGCAAAAAGGGGTCGCGAAAAGGGCCACAATCTCCCGGTATCCTCTTTGTTAACCAGTTCTGTGTTCCGGGGCCGGGCATGAAACAATGACGTAATGCACTCGCGAAAATATCGCCCTGCACAATCCATCATTGCCAGGACTTCAAATCAGCGGGACCGGAGTATGGATCCATGCGCGCGGGGGGCATCTTTTACCCCAATTGTACGAACCCAGAATGCGCGTATTCAGGATAATTTTATATAGTACATCACCCATAGGGGCAACCGGTTATTATGGCTCTACTTGCTGAACCAGTAAATGCAACCACACAGTCCGTGGTCTCAACTACCCAATCCGTGGTCTCCACCACGCAGACCGTGGCATCAACCACACCCTCTATAGGCTCAATTGGTGATGCCCTGATGCAGATGCTCTATTCAGTCATTGCTTTTCTTCCCAGTCTCGTCGCTGCGATCGTCATCCTGCTCATCGGATGGGTGGTGGGGCGTCTCCTGGGAAAAGTCATTTCAGGAATCCTCGACAAAATCGGTGTTGACGATGCCCTCCTCAAGACTTCTGTTGGAAAGGCGATCGAACAATCCGGCACCAGTGTCGTCACCTTCTTTGACCTCATTGTCAGATGGTTCATCTACCTGATGGCAATTGTTGCGGCCGCCAATATTCTCCAGCTGGAGTTCCTCACCAGTCTTCTCCAGTCTATCGTGGTCTATCTGCCCCACGTTGCGCTGTTCCTCATAATCCTGATTGTAGGATTTATCTTTGTCGATTTATTCGCAGATATCCTTGAGGGATGGGGAAAGACCCAGGACATCGAGTTTCTGGGTTTGATCATCATGCTGCTGCGGATCTTCTTCTACTTCATCGTTCTCGTCCTCGCCCTCTCCCAGCTGCTCATCGACCTCACCATAATCTACACCTTTGTAACCCCGATCGCGTGGGGAGTGGGGCTCGGACTCGGTGCTGGTATTGCCATCTTCATCGGTTTCGGCCTGAAGGATCGGGCACCCCAGATCATGGACGACATGTTAAAAAAGATCTCAAAGTGATCACTTCCCCTTTTTTTTAAAAAAAAAGTTATCGCAGGGGGAGCTGGAACTCCCTGGCCATTTCGGCCATCTCCCGCAACCTCCTGTCGACAAGATAGTTGACGGTTCCCTCCTTGAACGACCCGTCAGGCAGTCGTTCCCCTGCCGGTACTCCGGTGAGAAATTCAATGCCTTCATCGATCGTCCTGGCCGGGTAAATGGAAAAATTTCCCGCTTTTGCTGCTTCGAGGAGCTCTTCTTTGAGCATAAGGTTCTGGACATTGCTTGCCGGGATCATGGCTCCCTGCTGCCCGGTCAGGCCTTTGGCCTTACACACCTCAAAAAAACCTTCGAGCTTCTCGTTCACGCCCCCGATGGCCTGCACCTCACCCCGCTGGTTTACCGATCCGGTGACGGCAATGGACTGTTTGAGAGGTAATCCGGAGAGAGCGGACAGGATCGCGTATAACTCCGTGCTCGATGCACTGTCGCCGTCCACGCCCCCGTAACTCTGTTCAAAGACGAGTTTTGCGGTCAGGGAGAGCGGCTTGTCCTGGGCATACTTGTTTGCAAGATAGCCGCCGAGAATGAGGACTCCCTTGGTATGGGTCGGTCCGCCCAGTTGTGCCTGGCGTTCGATGTCGATAATCCCATCCCGCCCCACGGCAACACTGGCGGTCACCCGTGAAGGCCTGCCAAAAGCGATGTCACCGAGCTCCATCACCGAAAGCCCATTGATCTGCCCGACCTGTGATCCCTCAGTATCGATGAGGTATACCCCCCTTTCGATGAACTCCTGTATCTTCTGCTGGATCAGGTTGGAACGGTAAATCTTTTCCTCAAACGCCTTTTTTATATGCTTCACGGTTATGTACGGTGCTTTTTCCTGAATCGCGTAGAAATTTGCCTCCCTGATCAGGTCAGCAACACTCGAAAATCTCGTTGAAAGCTTCTTTTTATCGTCTGCGAGCCGTGACCCGTATTCCACGACCTTTGCAACCGCGGTGTTATCCAGGTGGTGTAAGTTGAACCGTTTGCAGAGTGTGCAGATGAATGCTGCGTAGCTCTTCACGTTGTCATCATTCCGGTCCATGACCGTGTCAAAGTCCGCTCTCACCTTGAAGAGCTCGGGATAGTCAGGGTCTTTCTGGTTCAGGATCTGGCTGATATCAGGTGTGCCGATAAGGATAACCTTCACGCCCAGGGGAATCGACTGAGGCTTGAGTCCCCTCGTTGTGATGAACCCTGCCTGTTCTCCAGGCTCTTCAATAGTGACCTTTTCTGTTTTGAGGGCAGATTTGAGCCCGTCCCAGGCAAAGGGATACCGGAAGAGGTCCAGTACCGGGATTACCAGGTACCCTCCGTTTGCTTTGTGCACTGAACCCGGGCGGATCATCATGAAGTCGGTCGTCACGACGCCGAACTGGACCTCCTTTTCTGCCCTCCCCAGCAGGTTCTGGTAGCTCGGGGTATCCTCAAAGACGACCGGTGCCCCGTCAGGACCTGCATTGTCCACCACCACGTTAACCTCATATTTCCTGAAAGCGAGGTCTTTTGCAAGCCATTGCTGGAACTGGGGCGGGACCTGTTCCTGCGGCTGCGGTTGTACCGGTCCAAGGAACGTACCGAGATTGTCGAGGATATCTTTCTGGACATTGTCAATATACGAGAGCACTTCTTCGATTTTTCCGTATTTTTCCTTAAGACCGTTGAGAAGATGGCCAATGGCATAGAGGGCGATCTCGCTGTTGAGTTTTGTTAGCACCTCCATCCCTTTCGCATCCAGCTCCCGCACCCTGCGGAACCCGCTCCGCAGGTCTGTATCAAGGGCTTCCCTTTTTTTTATTATCTCCGCCTGGGTCTCTTTTTTGAGCGCCTCAAATTCTTCCTGGGTGAGTGGCTTGTCGTTGATCACCGGGATAATCATGAGGCCGGTAGGTCCCATCTGGATGGTGAAGCCCTGTTTTGCGGCGCTCTCGTTGACCTCCCCGACGATCGTCTCCCGTTCCCTGTCGAGTTTCCCGAGTGCCTCCTTACGCTTGGTCGTATAGTCCTCACTCTCAAACGCCCGTGGCAGGTCCCTCCTCGCTTCCCCGATAAAGGAAGCCATATCGGCCTTCAGCCGGCTGCTCATTCCGGGTGGGAGGCGGATTGCGAGGGGCTCGTACGGGTTGGCAAAATTGTTGACATAGACCCAGTCATCGGCTTTTGGTTTGGTCTTTGCCAGTTCGTCAAGGAACTTTCTGACTGCAGTACTTCTTCCGGTGCCTGGCATCCCTGCAACATAGATATTGAATCCTCTCTCCCGTATTTCAAGCCCGAAGTGGAGCGCCTACTGGGCCCTTTCATGGCCGATAATCTCTTCTGAGGGATTCAATGTTTCCGTGGGAGAACACACAACCTGATAGATCAAAAAGGAAGCCTGTTAA
>CAYWHL010000192.1:0-4252 GCA_964457995.1 uncultured Methanoregula sp.
GTGATAACCGGCTGGATACCCAGTGCTGACAACTCTTTTGCCAGTTCATTTGCTCCGTGATGGCCTCCAAGAAGCGGGATGGCATAGGTAATATCCGGGCTCACCACGACAACAGCCGGATCATTCCATTTATCATGAATAAGCGGCGCAATCCTGCGCACAACAATTCCCATCGACATGATGGCTACAATCCGTCGTGCGTGGGGAAAAATCTCCAAAAAAATATCCGGGGTATATTCCCGGACGTCAGCACCAAGAAAATCCGCGATTCGTTCGGCTTCTGCCAAAAACCGGGAAAGTGCGATGACTATGGTATCGGTCATGAGTAGAGATATGACCTCGTATATCCTTTCCTGCGGGGGTCCACAACACCGCCGATAACAAGGAGTGCTGTATGGTCGATCCCTTCGTTCTGAGCTTTTTGTGCGATATCAGCAACCGTTCCACGGACAATTTTCTGGTCAGGCCATGAGGCATGGTAAACGACCGCTGCCGGTGTATCATAAGGACAGGCAAGTTTTCGGGTAATCTCGCCCAGTTTCCCGGTACCAAGAAAGACGACCATGGTAGCGCCGAGGGCGGAGAGTTCTCTGATTTGATCCTGTTCGAGTGTTTTGCCCGCCGGCCGCGTTATAATCAGGCTTTCAGAGACACCCCGAAGCGTAAGCTGGGAACCCAGTGCGGCCGCCGCCGCAAAGAGTGATGAGACCCCGGGGATGATCTCAACAGCGATCCCCCGTTTCTCCAGTTCTTCGATCTGCTCGACTATCGCCCCATAGAGTGATGGGTCACCGGAATGAAGCCTGACTACCGTTTTTCCTGACTTGGCCGGTACCTCCATTGCCGCGACAAGCTCTTCCAGCTTCATACCCCAGCTGTCGAGTTTGATCGCCGCAGCGGACCGGGCGATGAGCACAGGATTGACCAGTGATCCGGCATAGATAAGAACATCTGCATCGCTGAGAAGTGAAAGCCCCTTAACGGTTATCAGGTCAGGGTCTCCCGGACCAGCTCCCACAAACCAGACCTTTGGCCCCATGATTACCGCCTCGCATACATGACGCTCAGGTAATCGCTTTTTACCGGAAGGTCTTCGTTGCGGTACACTTTCATATCCGCAAAATACATCCGCTCGACCAGAACAAACTCACGAAAGCCATCCCTGCGGAGTTCGTCAGCTTTTTCTTTGGGACGACGAACCTTTAAAAGGATCCGTGAATCGGGCGCCGGCCCGTCCGATACAATAAAACTGTCATTGAGCGAGATACCGGCAGCGGCCGCAAATGCAGTGATTGAGCTGATTCCCGGCTCTGTCCGGTATTGTATTGAGGGATACTTTTCTGCCATGATATCGCATAACCGGGAGAATGTGGAGAAAAAATTCGGATCTCCAAGAATACCAAAAACTGCAAGGCCATCCTTTGCTGCAGGGGCAATCCTGTCGGCATTCTCTTCAAGGCATTTCCGTATACGTGATTCGTCATCGGTCATGGGGAAGTCAAGCACAACCGCGTCACGATACGGGGCGACGAGATCCCGCGCAATTCTTCCCGGTACAAATACCGTATCTGCTTCCCTGAGAAGGCGTACAGCCCGCAGGGTGAGAAGTTCGGGATTTCCTGGCCCTAGTCCCAGACCGATTAGCATGCGGTCCCCTTCCCTACGATTACGAACACCGGGTCGATCGGTTTGAACATGATGCTTCCCGCGATCTCATGCGATCGGGCAACCTGCACCTGGACAACCTCACAAAATATCCCAAGCTGCTGCATAGTCGCAACTGCCTGTGCCAGAGTGCTCAGGAGCACTGCGTTTACCACAATTGTTCTCCTCACTTTTTTTGCAAGGACCGGGAGGATCCGGTCGAGGTGCTGCGTTCCACCAACAAATGCACAGTCGAAGATCCGGTCAGATTTAAGGAAATCAGCGGCATCAGTACAAAAAAATTCAATGTTGTGGATTGTGGCTTTTTGTGCAGATTCGCGTGCGGTTTTTATTGCCTCGGGTCTTTTATCGATAGAAAAAATTTTTGTTGCCTGTTGTGCAGCAGCAATCGAGACTTTACCGGATCCACACCCAATCTCAAGCACCGTATCTGTGCTGCGGAGTCCCAGCTTGAACAGGGAGACTGCCATAATCTCATCCTGGGTAGGTCCGCCTGAAAGTTTTGTTCCGGGCATCTTCCCAATTTTTGTTGTGTTAAGGTATTAATCCTTGTTATCAGATACTGGTTAAGGACTTTAAACAATAAGTATATAAAGTAAAAATCACTACCACTATCTCATGCCACCAAGCGGAACCACACCAAAAGACCAGCGCCTCCCTATCGCTGCGTTCATCAACAGGTATCGACGTTCAACAGGATATGTGTATCGTTCAGGCCTGCTGGAGTTCTTTGATTTCATTGCAGGGAAGCGGATGCGGGGGTACAAGTCCACTGATGCGGATCTACCCGGGTACGAAGCATTTGCAGCTGAGTACCTAAAGAATAAGAAGTGTGATTATTCCGCAGATGTTATTGCATACACAAAAAAGCAGGATGAAGACGGGACAGCACCGAAGACAGCACATATCCGTATTGTTGCTGTCAAAGAGTTCTTATCCAGCAATGGTATCGAACTGGATACCCGTTCACTCAAAGACATTCGCCGGTTGAAACCCAAAGGCGGGAAGCGCACCGACTTTGAATATATTGATAAAAAGGTACTGGGTGAGATCCTACATCACGTTGATGCCAGGGGGAAGGCGTTCATACTGGTTTTAGCATCCAGCGGGATACGGTTGGGTGAAGCACTTGCACTTTCATGGACTGATATCAAAGTACCGGACAGGACAAAATACCCGGACAAACCCGCATCGCTCTACATCAGGACTTCAAAGACCGGACAATCCCGTACAACATATATCACGAGAGAATGCGAGGCAGCTCTGGTCGAGTGGAAGAAGGTATATTCAGAGTACCGGGAATTTTCAAGCAAGAGGTCCCTGAACCTGAAGACACCATCCAGGGAGAAAAAACGACGGGACGATAATGTATTCCCATTCACCCGTACATCGGTTTACCTGCTATGGGATTCTGCATTAAAGAAAGCCGGGTATTTCCATAAGGACAATGGCACCCAAAGGTTGCAGATGAACCTTCACCGGCTAAGGAATTTCTTTTCTGTACAGGTTGCCGGTGCTGCAGGTACTCAGGTGAGTGAATTGTTACTCGGACATTCTGACCAGTACGGGAACGCATATACCGGACGTTCACCGGAACAGCTGGAACGGGAATATATGAAGGCGGAACCATCCTTAACTATTGGTGCCAGAACATACGATGAGAAATTGCAGGGAGAGGTTATCGCGCTCCGAAAAGAGATGGAAACCCTGAAGCGGATCATTCAAATTGTCGATGAGAAGAGGAGGTAATTTTTTTTCGATCGTCAATTTTTCGACATCTATCACCGCACCAGTCCCTTTGTCTTCCTGTAAGAAGACCCCCACAATGTTTACATCGCTTTATTGAGATTTTCCTTACAATTTGCCGGCGCTCTTTTTGGATAGCCTTCTGATGTTCATATCGATGCACAGGGGAGCAGAATTTAACCCGGGGTGAAGAAAATAATTCATTATGGCAGAATTTACAATACCTTTTTGTGGATTCGAATATTTTTCCAGTAAATGGATCAATTCGTTTACATAACCATGGATGTTCATCAGATTTCGGGGGGATCTGCCATAAACAAACCCGGTATTTAACACGATCACAGCCAGGACATTCTAAGTGATGTTCATTAAGTGCAATTTCTCTTAGTTTTTTACATTCTTTGCTGTTAAAAATAAATTTACAATCACGGAAGGGATAATCAATGACTTCTGATCTGATCGGGAGCAGATACGAGTAATTTGATACAGGATGAATTAATCGGACTTTTCGACCGCTTATCTCAAATCCTGTAATTTTAAATTCTCGGAGTTTTTCGTGGGGGGGTATTGATAATTTTGCCTTTCCCGGTCCAAGTGGTAAAAATAAATGAGTATATTTAGGAAATCGATATTGAACTCCGAAGATAGGATCAATTGCAGAACGAATAAAATCGCGTAATTTCTCCACTTGTCCGGTTTTCACGTTGTATATCTTAGATATTTATACCATTTATACCCTCGTATTTAAAATATACTGGGTATATGAGGCGCGAAGACAAAAGTACGATAGCACTTCACAAAGAAACGATACAGCGTCTTGGACAGTTTGGGCAGTTCAATG
>CAYWHL010000193.1:0-4249 GCA_964457995.1 uncultured Methanoregula sp.
GCATGATCGCTTCTGCGATATCGCCTTTTGTCGCTACGAGAGCTTCTTTTGCCTTATCCTCAGAGACGTTTGCCTGCTCAGCCACCATGGCGATATCTTCTTTGAGGATATCGGGTGCTGCTGGTTCGAACCGGATATCACCGATGACCTGGTATGTTGTGGTTCCCTGCATGGTCATCGCAGAAACCTCGGCTGAATCAAAGATATAATTGCCCTTCGATGTCTTGATGACAATACTCTGCACGTCTTCAATCTGCTCGACCTGCATGCCGAGCTTCTTCATCATTGCCTTCATCTGGCGCGGATTAATATTTCCCGGAAGCATCTTTCTCACTACCCTGCCGTACTCTTACTGCTACTCCATAATTAAATGCAAGCATCTCCGTGCCTGAAAGCACCGCAGCTCCGCACGCTAACAGCCTGTCATTACTGTCGACAACAAGTACATCATCACCCGCGCGAATTGTTGTGTCAGCAGCGACCACGTGTTTTGCAAAGGCATTTTTACCTTTTTTTACAAATTCTACCACATCCTCACGGATAACGACGCGGTAATCTGGTGCCGGAAGCAGTGAACTGAGACGTTTTGCACCCTCGATACCAAGTGTTAACCTGCCATCTGAAGCCCGGACCGTTGCAAGGCGCTTACCCCCGTAAAGGATTTGGCGGATTCGCCCGGTAGTCGAGAAGATGAATGTACACCCTTCCTGGAACAGACCGGTACCCACACACCTGCCGAACTGGTAATCAGCGATGGTCTACACGCCGCAGCGAACTGTTCTCCGAGTATCCTGTTGACACGATTCACAAACTCCTGTTCAGCCGTTTTCGGGATATATGCCCCTGCTGCGATCTTGTGGCCGCCACCACCGCCACCGTATTCTGCGGATGCATCACTGAGTGCCTGCTGGAGATCGACTCCTTTCTCAACTACGCGTTCATTTGTTCTCATCGATACTTTAGTAAGGTTGGTATCCTCAGGCACTTGGCACATGATCAGGATGGGCTTTGCGCTATTCAGTTTTGAGAGTGCCATACCAGCGCCAATACCGACTATCGTATCCGGGTAACGCCCCCCTACATGGATGTACTGCAGATATTCGAGTTCCTTTACGCCGCTATCAAGGATATACTGGAGCAGGTTGCGGATGATTGCCCGGTGGTTGTTGAGCATGTGTTCGGCTTCACGGTATGCGATACCCCGATCTCCCCGAAGGATTGCACTGCCCACCTGCGGTTTTGACCACCTCCCGCAGGCATTGAGCATCGTTGCATATTCCTGTGCATTCCGCAGCGGAGTCCTGGGGATTTCATCCGGAAATCCATACGTTTCTGCCAGGAGCCGGTCTACCCGATCGCCATTGGCAATCAACTGCTCGGCAAGTGCAGAGATGACAGTCCTCCTGTCTTCGACCGGGATCTCTTCCCATACTAACCACCGCCCGTCTTCATTCTGCTGCCGAATCCCAAGTCGTTTCAGGAATTGCCGGGCACCTTCAGGATTGTTACTGATTCCCTTGATGAAAGGATCATCATTGTATGCAATAGACAGGTGGAGTGGTCGCGTTGAGGTACCATAGCAGTTGAGATCCTTTTTGCGAACTTCAACCGACTGGTGCCGCACACCGTCCTCAACAATAATATCCCGTGCAGGGCCTACCAGACCACATTTTTCACGTGCCATCATATCTCCAACATTGCCAACGATGGCTATTTTGGCAAGATCAATATTTACCTTGTCCAGTTGTTTTGCGATAAGATAGGATACTCCGGCTGCACTCATACGGGAGTGGCCGTAGGGAAGACAATTCACCTGAGTATACTGCCGTTCACAGGGCTGGCTTACATGGTGGTCGACGATCAAGACTTCATTTTCCAGAAATCCTCGCTCAAAAAGAAGATTCTGCTGGCCGGCTCCCAGGTCTGTGAAGATTTTGAGAGAAGTGTCTGAAGGAACCTGTGGCATTGTTAATGGTTCAAGTTGCCTGACAAAAACAGATCGGACAGGGATCTCCTGTCGGGAAATCGCAAGCGAAAGGACTGCCTCACTGGCTATGCCGTCAGCATCGATGTGGGAGATGATGGTTATTTCCGGAACTGCCGCAATCATCTCTGCGGCAGCTTTGACATCATCGCTAAAACCCATTGCATATTATTTAGGGAGTTCATACACATGAATTGTGCTCTATTATGCAACCGGAACTGAATGAAGGGTTTCTTGAGACGGGGATTATCAGCCCTGCCAGAATGCGTGTGGTGGATGCAAACGCGATAGCACTCGGGGTTACCGATTTGCAGTTGATGGAGAGTGCAGGTCATGCGCTTGCAGATATGGCACGCGCCCTCAACCCGGCACGCGTGCTCGTTCTGTGCGGTAAAGGCAATAATGGTGGGGATGGAATGGTGGCCGCCCGGCATCTCCAGCGGGGAGTAGTGACAGATGTCTGCTACCTTAATACCGGAAAGCGGAGCCGTGCCTGTGAACACCAGTTCGCATCTTTGAAACGCTGTTGTCTTGCCCTCCATTCATTCCAGTGTCGAGACGATCTTGAGGCAATGGCTTCGATCTTTAATAAGGCTGATGTGATAATTGATGCACTGCTCGGTATTGGTGTAACCGGTTCCATACAAGAACCACTATCCACATGTGTCGGGATGGCAAATGCATCCAAAGCGCAGATCATTGCGGCTGACGTCCCCACCCCTGGAATACGTGCGGATCACATATGTGCATTCCATCGGGCAAAAATTGAAGGATCTACAGTCGTTGATATCGGCATCCCCCTTGAAGCGGAGTGCTCTACTGGTCCGGGCGATCTCACACTTCTTCCAGCCAGGAAGCACAAGGCACACAAAGGTGCCGGAGGAGAAGTACTGGTTATTGGTGGTGGCCCGTACCAGGGAGCACCTTATCTCGCAGGGCTGGGGGCATTAAGGTCCGGAGCGGATATTGTCCGGATTGCGTCACCGGTTTTTGAACCAATTCCCGACCTGATTTATGAACGACTGGATGGCAAATGGATAGGTAATGAACATATCGAACGGCTGATTACTCTTGCAGAACATGCAGATGTGGTAATCTGTGGGAATGGGCTGGGGTCTCAAAGTCATAGTGTGATTCAGGCAATCGCACCGCATTGCAAAAAGGCAGTTATTGATGCTGATGCCCTGCGTCTCCCGTTACCGGCAGCAATAAAGGAGACTATTTACACGCCTCACGCTGGTGAATTCACCCGGATCACCGGAATCACGCTTCCTGACGGTTCGCGAGACCGTGCACTGGTTGCCAGGAGTGCCGGGATCAAAGGTACTCTGCTTCTCAAAGGATATATCGATATAATCACTGATGGGAAACGGATGCGGTTCAACCGTAGCGGGGATCGGGCGATGACGGTAGGTGGTACTGGGGATGTTCTTGCAGGAATTGCCGGTGCTATCCTCTGTCACCTTCCTGCCTTTGAGACAGCATGTATTGCTGCATACGTTAATGGCAGGGCAGGACAAATCGTTGCAGCAGAGCGGGGTGAAGGAATGCTGGCCTCAGATCTCGTAGACAGGATTCCTGCGGAATTATTCGGAAGACAGGTGAGTGAATGATTGATTTTACACATATCCGGAATGAGCAGGCGCAGATGGTAGATATCAGTGCGAAAGGTGAAGTTATTCGCGAAGCAGTGGCGGCCGGAAAAATTTTCCTGAAACCTGAGACAATGAATGCAATCCGGCAAGGGACTGTTGTGAAAGGAAACGTTCTTTCTACTGCACGGGTTGCTGCAACTCTCTCGGTCAAAAACACTCCCAATCTTATCCCTATGTGCCATTCGATCCCGATAAGTGCAATTGTTGTTGATTTCAATGATGGTGATGGTTTCATCGAAGCAAGGGTCCGTGTGAAGTCCACAGGAAAGACAGGTGTTGAGATGGAAGCGCTTGTCGGAGTTTCAGTTGCATTACTGACAGTATGGGACATGGTGAAGTCAGCTGAAAAAGATGAAGCCGGTCAATACCCGGTTACCTGTATTAAGGATATCCGCGTTGTCGAGAAGCGTAAAGGCTGAAGGGGAAGCCATCGTGAGTGGCAGTAGTTGGAGTACTTTAATAGCAACCCGGTTAAAATATGTGGGAATACGGGATCCGTCCCGTTGAAAGGAATGTAGCTTTTAAAAGCCGAACCTTAGGTGATAATAATGGTAAAATCGATGTACGCCTTCGTCAGGGAGGCATGGAAAGTACCCGCAAAGAGTGGAGT
>CAYWHL010000194.1:0-4227 GCA_964457995.1 uncultured Methanoregula sp.
GTGAACGGTTTACTGTCCCCGTTGCTTCGTTTGCATTTGGCTGTCTAAGATTCATGTATACACTCCATTGAATTACCTGGATAACCTTCGATTCTAAACGAAGATATGGTTTGAGCGAAAAATCGATCTCAACCTAAATGATTTAAAACTCGTTCACTAATAAGCGCTTGCTTTCCACCATATTTTAAACCTTACGGTTTTATGTTGCAATGTCAATATGTTTTCACTCATTTTTCCGGAAAATTATGATTAAAAATCAGGAAATCATTAAAAATTTATTTTTTTTTAAAATGACCTGATGCTTAGATAGCAATTAAATCGTACGTACTATTCCCCATTCCGATCTCTTCTGCATATCTCACCTGCCTGAATCCATCAGTCTGCGCATGAACTCCTTTAAACTTGTCTTCCCCTTTATGATGATGTGCGGTAAGGAGAGATTCGCAAAACCCGGTCTGCTGGTTCACAAGATCGAAACTTGCTGCATCTATTGCAACCGGATCTTTCGATGCGAGTATACCGATGTCCTGGACGATTGGTGTGTCGCTGAAAGGGAAACAGTCACATTCTGGTGTGATCCTGATGAGAAAATTTATGTACCCCTCTTTATTCTCTTTGCCTTTGACAGCACCATATGCATACTCGACCATTCGTTCCATAAAGACCGGAATCTCAGTTTCCCAATCAATATCTATCGCATGTTCCGGGCATACATGCATACAATCAAAACACCCTATACAAAGATCCCGCTCAATTACGGATTTCTCTTTTTCAATCGTAATTGCTGTTTTCGGGCAGATTTCAACACAAGCACCGCATCCGGAGCAACGATCCGGAATAGTGAACGGGCGGGCATTGTGTTGGGCTCGTTTGCCTTCAGGCGGAGCACAACCCATAGCAAGATTTTTTATCGCACCGCCAAATCCTGATACTATATGGCCCTTGAAATGGCTCATTACAATCATGCTGTCTGCCAGCGCGATATCCCCGGCGATAGTAACGGTGTTAAAATGTTTTCTCTCTATTTTTACCTGTACCACATTCTTTCCAAAGAGCCCGTCGGCAATAATTATCGGGGCACCTGTTACAGCAAAGTCAAATCCGTGAAGAATTGCAGTCGTTATATGATCCACCGCATTCGACCGGCTGCCAAGATAGAGCGTGCTGGTATCAGTCAGGAAGGGGAGCGCCCCGCAGGTTTTTACCTTATCAACAACCTGCCTGACGTAGACCGGACTGATATACCCATCATTTCCCCGCTCACCAAAATGGAGTTTAACAGCGGTTCTGTCATGGGGTGCAACAACACCCGAAAATCCTGCCCGATCAAAGAGCCGCTGCACTTTTATGATCGTGCTCTCTTGATCTGAATACTCCCGCAGACTGGCAAAATAAACCGGACTTTTCATTACTATCCACCATTAAAAAAAGAGTGTTTACGGGAACCATGTAAAAGCTATTGATACCTGATCAGGCGATTAGATCAAGATTCCGGGTTTTTTTCCTGTTTTTTCCCTTCTTGATTAATTCACGGGACTTTTCAAAATACTGGCGTGACAGGAAATCTTTTCCCAGTTCTTTGGAACAGATCCCAAGACTGTTCCATGCATCAGCATGGTTCGGGTTTTTCTCCACGATTCGATTCAGGATCTGGACTGCCGATGCAATAAGATCCTGGCGTTGGCGTAGAATCCCAATCGTTTTAAGCATCTCTGCATGGGAAAAAACAAACTCCTCATCATCGGGTGCGAGTTCAACCGCATTTTCAAAACTCCTGAGTGCCTCTACGTCCCGGCCCAGCTCCCTGAAACATACACCTCTGTCATGCCATACATACGCCAGCAGCGGATCGATATCCAGAGCCCGGTCAAAATAGGGAATCGCCTCAATATAGTTCCCTTCGCGGAATGAGAGATGTATTCCCTTCCTGTAGTTGGTTTTTGCTTTCCCCAGTATCTTATCGAACAAGCCAACATCAGAAGAAGATTGAGGGGCTAAAGACTCTGCAGACAAGAGGGATTGAACAGGTTTGTGTAAAAGCTCAGATCCCAATTCTTCAGTCATGTCCCGTACTTTTCCTATTACACCGATGAATGCACCTTTGCTGTCATAGAGTGCGGTTGACTTCATCCATAATACGGTTTGACGCCCCTCTTCAGGAGTTGCCTTCGTCCATGCAGTAACTGACCCCTTCCCTTTTTCAATAACTGAATAGTTGTTTTCAAGGAGTGATGCATCATCCTGAAAAATGAGATCGCTGAGCATCGGTGCCCGGTGCCCGAATAAGGGAATTGAGTATTCCCAATCTCCCTTGCCAAGCATGTTTTCCTGACTAATTCCCGTCAGAGCGGCCATTCCCTCGTTCCATGCAATTACGGTACCTTCGCGATCTATTACATATGCCGCTTCATGAAAAAAGTTGATCGCATCAGAGAGGATTGTCTGGGTAGTACCCGGTCCCCTTCCTATGGTACGCCGATCAACTGCCTGCCGGATCATTTGAACCATTTCGAGAAGCTGAGACTGGACATCCTCGCCTTTTTTTAAGAAAAAATCCGCACCGTTATTAAGCGCCTCAATTGCGGCATATTCTCTACCGACCCCGGTAAAAATGATAATGGGTGTGGTTAATCCCTTTGCACGGATGATCTTTAAAAAATCAATCCCGTTGATCTCTGGCAGGTCATAATCAACAATCATTGCATCGAATGTGTTGTTCATCACGAGTCCCAGTGCTTCTTTTGCAGAAAATGCTGTTTTCACATGCATGTTACCGTAACGTTCAAGTAAAGGGGAAATAACCTCAAGCAGTGATTTCTGGTCATCGATAACAAGGACTGATAACATAGTCTGACCAACCTTTATTTATGCCAATAAAAAAATGAAAAGATATTATCTATTCCCGCTTTCCGAGCTGATTGTCAAGATAGAACAGGTGGCCGGGAATATCTCCTATACACTCTACCTGTGCAAGAATCGCGCTCGAGTGCTCTTCTTCTTCTACCTGTTCTTTGACGAACCACTGGAGCATCTCAAATGACGCGTGATCTTTTTCCTTAATAGCAAGGTCAACAAGCCCGTTGATCATAGCAGTGACTTTCTGCTCATGGGCGTACACTTCCTCAAATACTTTTCCGGCAGAAGACCATTTTGCTTTGGGTGCTTCGATATCAAGGAGATTGACTTTTCCACCTCTGGCAATAATATAGTCGTAGATCTTTATAGCATGAACCTGCTCCTCTTTTGCCTGTATTCGCATCCAGTGGGCAAATCCTTTCATGTTATCGGTTTCGAAATAAGAAGACATCGCTAAGTACAGGTAAGCCGAGTAGAATTCACGGTTAACCTGCTTGTTAAGGGCTTGTTCCATGGTCTTGGAAATCATTTTTAATCCTCTTTTATTCGATAATTGGTTTTTCGTTTAATAATGCTTTTGTATCGGGAAATATTCTGACCGGAAAGAAATCGTTATTTTTTCTTCCTGGGACGGACGAGTGCGTGAAACATTCCCGTGATACTGTTAGGTTTTTTTGGGCGGAAGACGCCTTCGTTCACATATCGCACGTCCTCAAGAGAAAAGAAGGCGTGCGGATTTGTCGCCCGGATATGTTCCGTGATACGGGGGACATCTGTGCGATTGACAAGCGAGAGGATCATATTGACGTTTCCTCTCGAACCTGTGGCATCCAGTGTAGTAATGCCGTAATTTTCTGACTGCATGAATGAGACAATTTCATTATTGGAATTTTCAGTTGTGATGATCCGCAGGATCACCATGCCGATAGAGAGTTTCTCTTCAATTATGAGCCCGACATAAGTGCCCATGGCAAACCCGAAGGCAAATGCCAGAAAGTTAGCAATATTTGTAAGGTCCTTCATTACGACTTCCACGGCAAGAAGCCAGATAACAATTTCAAAAAAAGCGATGATCGGTGCGAGAAATTTGATGCCCCTGGAAATATAAATAACCCGGATTGTCTCCATGCTCACATCGCAGATCCGGGCCAGAAATATAAGGAGTGGGAGAATCACCCACGTGTAGAGTTCAGGATTAATGATGAAAAACAACAATTTTCCGTCCCTTGTATTGTTGGCGCTTTACTTTTTAACGATTGATCAAGGTGATCCCTGTTTCTCTATCAGGATTATCCAAAAATATTACAAAATAAGAGAGATTTGGATTTAAATCCGGGATCGCGCGGATTAACATGCTTGGTTTATTCAAGC
>CAYWHL010000195.1:0-4216 GCA_964457995.1 uncultured Methanoregula sp.
GGGAACAATCTCGTGGAAGGGATCCTCCTTGGCAGTGTATCGATGGCGGTCCTCCGCCGAAGCAGGACCAGTGTCCTGATCATGCGCCATAAAATCATCGAGGATCTGAAAGGAAAGACCTTTGAAATGTTCTGCCCGATGATACTTTCCCGGGTCCTCTGCCCGATTGATTTCTCCCGGTACTCTGACAATGCGATAGCCCTAATCAGGACGACAAAGGGTGTGGGGGAGGTCATCCTTCTCCATGTTGTTTCTCAGGGAGAGACTGAAGCTGAGATTGAGGATGCTGTCCAAAAAGCGAAGGGTCAGATAGAAGCAATCCGCAGCAGTCTTGCCGTACAGGGCATCGATGTCTGGACAATCGTAAGGAAAGGGAATCCTGCCTTCGAGATCACGGGAATTGCCGATGAAGAGGATGTATCTGTCATCTGGATGAGCTCCCATGGAAAAAACTGGTTCGGTGAACTTTTACTCGGCAGCACAGCGCATACGGTGGCTATGAACGCAAAACGGCCGGTGATCATCATCCGTCAGCCGGAATGAAGGGAAACGAATAAGGCTGAACTCTCAGGATGACTTCATAACGTAGGCATCATGTTTCGTCCCGAATGCATTATCAGGATATTCGCGATCGGATACCATATCGAAGTCTTGTCCTTACCATTAAAGGCGTGAGGTTCAGGCAACCATACGTCTCCTACTCCCATATTTTATGCAACCTGCAGAAAGGTACTCTCTCAAGAAAAGAAGTGCAGGAACCTGATAGTGGCAATGGGCCTGTTTGGAGACCTGCGAAGAATGGAATCGAATTTTTTAATGCCTTAATCAGTCCTGAATACCATTTCAACAAATGGTATACATAGAATTGCCGGTGAACTTTTAAATCCTAACTTTTTTGCACATATTACGTTGAGGAAAGATTGTACCTGAGATCTCTTCATCAGCCGTTCTCTTCTCCTCAGAAATAATCAGGTTTTTTACCGGGCCAAAATATTGGATACGTATGATATACTCGCGCTAACTATGCGAATTCAGACCCCGGCGAGCTGACTCAGGATGCCCAGGGTAAACGCCATCACAAGCAGAGCCACGGTTTCGACGATCCCCAATATGATCATGTAATTGCCGAATCCTTTACCGGTTTCTCCCATGGCATCGCAGGCGCAGGCAGCACATTTACCCTGAAAGTATGCAGAAAGACCTATAGCCGCACCGCAAAAGGCGCCGATACCCCAAAGGTACTGGCCTTGTGCGGCAAGTTCATACATCCTGTTCATTACGATCATGCCATAGATCGTCTGGGTAAGCGGCGCACCGACAAAAGCAAGGAGCATAAATGCCGCCGGCTTATTCTGGCTGAAATTCTTCTTCCATGCTCCTATCGCAGCCATTCCGGCGACACCTGCTCCGGCAGCAGACCCGAAGGCCGACAAGGCAAGCACCAGACCTAATCCCAGATCCTTAAACTGAATCAGTAGTTCCCCATCCATGATATCCTCCTTTTCATTCTTTGAGCGGCTCGAATACAAACCCACTCCATGTTACGTTCGCATGCCCCGAAAATTCCAGCACATTAAGCCTGACGCCGTGCACGAGCACTGACATCAGTCCCAATACGATATTTAAGCCATGGCCGATTAAAATTATTACGACACCTGCCGCTAAAGCTGCGACACCATCGCCCAATCCTGATGACAACGTATTCGTAGTTTCTGCTATGGCGAGAGTTGCCAGGCCAACCGCAAAAAGGCGTATATAGGAGACTACATCGGTAAAATTATTCATAAGGCTCAACGCTACCGTCCCCAGCCCATCTCCGAGGGCTCTGAGCACATTGGCCTGGGGGTTGGTAAATAAAATCACGAGTATAATCCCTGTAGCAATAAGCCATATCCCCCAGGGGGGAAATGCTTCTCCCAGGATTAACGTCCTGGCCAGGAAAAATGCGGTCCAGAGTATGCATATCCATCCGACATCCGCAAGTGCTTTCAGCGACGGAAATTTCAGGTACGCCCGCCAGGAATGGGCAATGGATAAATGCAACGCTCCTAAAAAGAAGCAGAACGTTTGCATAACGTTGGCATCGTTTAACTGCGGAACAAGGGGCTTATATCCTAAGTTAAGCAACCATGCCTGACCAAAAAAGGTACCGGTCAGAACACCCCATAGTATTGCGCAGGAACCTAAGAGATAAAAAAGCGAAAGTGTTGTTTTCATCTCTGTATTCAGCTTCATTGTTTTTTGTATCCCCAGAGTGATCAGTATATAGACCAGCCCATAACCGGCATCACCTATCAGAATGCCAAAAAAGATGCCTAAAAATATCAGGAATAGTACACTTACGTCAAGTTCAGGATATCCTGGCGTAATCCCGAGGAGCTTAAGCACAGGCTTGATCATACCGGCCCATTTGGGATTGCGCAAGAGCGTCGGCACATTATCCTCGGCCGAAGGCTCATTGATCACGATTCCCCATTTTCTGCTCCTGGCTTTTGCAACCAGATGCCCTTCGATGTCAAAAGGGATGTATCCTGTTACATAACTGATTGCACCTTCCTTTACCATGCCGCTTAATACCTGCTGGAATTCGATCTCTTTTTCCAGTTTTTTCTTTATTCCCAAAAGGGCTTCATAAAAACAAGCGGATTTTATAATCTCGCCTTTAATCGTCTCCATAACCTTAGTATCCTCGGCGAGCCGCGATTTAAGCAAAGACAAGCTTTGCTTTGGCGGAAGAATTTCTAAAAAAGCGCATTCGAACTGCCTGCGTGATATCGCCACGCAATGGGCGATGTCGCCTGCGGTAAATATCGTTTTCACCACCACGTCATCGGGAAAACTTCTTATTTCTTTTACCGGTACCTGGTAAAGTGTAAGGTAAATGCCGTTTTGGCTCAGATGCTGAATCTGGTTGAGATCAACATCACCCCAGCGCTCCCACTCATTGATTTGACCGATTATGGTTCTGGATGAGGACTCCCGTTGTTCCTGGCGCTTGCCGAGTTCGATGATTTGGTTTGCAACCGCTATCCAGTCACCGATGATTTTATTCTGCGGTTGAATGTTTTTGTCTGACTCTATTGCCTGGTTCAGAACATCAAACGAGGAATCAATTAAGGCCACCTTTTCCTGGAGCGCGGAAATATCTTTGCCCTCAGGACGATTCTGGTGCTCTACGTGCAAAACCCCTAATGTACGCAAATATTTTACCGTTGCTTCTGCATCTCCGGTTTCAAAAAGGATGGTGGCTTTTTTCATCGGAACAATCACACCGCAACCTCCTCAAAATTAGCTTCTTCGATTTTATTTTTGGCAATTTTGCTGCGACCAACGGCATTGGTCATCTGGTCGCTGATATAGATTTTAATCAGGCGGATTGCCTCTTTTGCCTCGGGAATTTTTACCTTTTCGAACAGATTGACGCGCTGCGTGGTAATACGCAATTCATGCTTCAGAACAGATATTCCTTTTTCAATGATCCTTATCTCTTCTTGTAAAGAGACCATATTCCTTAATGTTTCCAGGCCCGCATCCACCCAGAGAGGCGTCAGGAATAAATCATACTCCGCCAGCTCAAAATCTACGCGTTCAAAAACCGGTACATCAACCCCGGCAATGTTTTTCTTTGCGGTGATGATGTTTTCGGGGATTAGCCATTGCTTGATGTCGGGGGCCTCAACTAAAAGCCCTAACCAGTTTTCCGCTGCTTTCTCCTTTTCGGAAAAGGATTTCTTTCTCTCCCTGAGAGCGCTCTGCTGGTGCAAAATTTCAAGTTGCAACAGCTGCTTCTTAAGCTGCAGGGTAGGCAGATACCTCTCGTACTGCCACAGGGCATCTCTTTGTCTTTTAAGTTCAGTTTGAGAAAATTTTATTTTCATACTTTTTTGGCCAATACTTGTCTACCATGGATTTCTTAATCCCGATCTCCTCAGGAGAGAAACAGTCGTGCAGAATCTCCCAGCCCAAATCCAGCGCTTTCTCCAGGGAGATATTTACCTTTAACGACATCATTTTATCTTCAAAGAGTTTGCCGTATTTAAGAAGTTTCATATCCCAAGCACTCATCTGAAATCCCATGGCCTGCTTTTCCTGTGTTTCGCGGTATTCGGCAAAAAGCTGAATCATCGTATCCATAATCGTCCGGTGGTCATCACGGGTTTTGCCGTTGACCAGCTGCTTCAAACGGCTTAAGGAACCGAATGGTTCGATCACACCG
>CAYWHL010000196.1:0-4177 GCA_964457995.1 uncultured Methanoregula sp.
GGGATTGCAATCTTCCGGCCATCAACCGGGTACTGGTATTTCGATTACCAACTTGATGGAGTAGTCGATAGATCCTTCCGGTACGGTGGCAGTACCGATACGATTATTAAAGGGGATTGGGATGGTGATGGGAGTGACGGGATCGCAATCTTCCGGCCATCAACCGGGTACTGGTATTTTGATTACAACCTCGATGGAACAATCGATAGATCCTTCCGGTACGGTGGCAGTACAGACCAGATTCTTGCAGGAGACTGGTATGGGGATGGAAGCGATGGAATTGCTATCTTCCGCCCATCAACCGGGTACTGGTATTTCGATAACAACCTTGACGGAACGATAGATGTGAGTGAGTGGTTCGGCAGGAACGGGGATATTCCTGTTGTTGGGAGATGGGCTGTACCGGCATTAAATGTATTAGCTGTTAAACCGGGCGATCCTGAATATACTTCTGACGCAATTCTAAATACTGCAGTAGTTCAGAGAGCAATGAATTATAACCCAACAAATATTGATGGTTATGCATTGAATGTTCGTGAAACGATTAGATCACTTCTCTTAAATGACCACATTCTTCTGATTAACGGTCATAGTTCACCTGGGATAATTCAAGTAAATAAACAAAATAATGAATTTTATTATGGGAAAAAACTCCTGCCGGGAGAATACGAATTCAACGAAATTTCATCTTATGCGAATATGACCCTCGCTATATTCTTGGGGTGTAATAGTGGTGGATCAGATTTTATTAATGGGAATCTTGTCGATGTTATTGGGGATAAAAATGGACATTGCGCAATGGGATGGACAAAAGAATTGAGCGTCGTTTTGGCACCATATTATAATACCCAGTTATGGAACCAGCTTCAACAATCAAATTCAATATCAATACTTGATGCTCATTCTATTGCAACTTATATAGTGGAAAATGATGGATATTGTCAATTTCTCCATCAAAATGAACCAAATAGGTGGAATGAATTTTGCAATCAGGATGCATTATATTTCCGGCAGAATAACCAAGGATGTAATCTTGCATTACCCAGAGGAATGGCATCTCAATTATCTTCGATTTCTAATCAAACAAAGGATGGAGAACGGCCATCCGATATGATTATCGCAAAATCGATCGAATCCATTCAACAGTTCATAAATTCTTCGGTAATGGACGTACGCTATACAGGAACGATTCATGAAACGTATGGCGATTTGTATGCATTTGACGCCGACCATTCCTCTTTCTGGGTGAATAGCATCAATTCCAGAATTCAGTCAGGAGTCTGGTTCGAGGTGGGTTCCAAAGACCAGAAGGAGATAGTTGATCTTGATCAGGGATATTCCATTGCAGAGTCCTTCACTCGTGAAAAATATCCAGAGTTCTGGAATACTTCAGATACCCGGGGTACTAAAATCGTCACCAAAAACATACTCGATCGGGGAGGAGATCGCCAACTGCAGTACGAATGGTGGGAGATTTACTATACTTCCAACAAAAATACCACACTCCGTTCGGAGATCCCGGGTCTGAATTCAGTCTCGGTCACAGTCAACCCCTATACCGGTCATGTCATCGGATATTCCGAAACCTATACTCCTTCGGTAAGCACCGGCATCAGCCCTGTAGATCTGACTCCGGCATTGACTAACGAACAGGCGGAGAAGATCGCCATAGACCATTTCCAGACGCTGGGAGTACCAGACACACAGTTAACCGGGCCAGAACCCCTTGGTTTAAGAATTTCAACCGATCAAAATAATACTGCCCATCTGGTATGGAGCTTTGAGATGATCAGGACCCAGAAGATAGGACCGAAAGATCAGGAATTTGAGGTTAAAGAATATGCCCTTGTGTCTGTAGATGCAAATAAAGGGACAATTGTCCGGTCGGCTCCATTTGGTTAATAAGGAAGTATCTGAATGAAGTCACCGTGGATCAAATATCTGGTAGCCGGAATCCTACTTACCGGCATTATCATTCTTCCTGCAATCGCGCTCTTCAATGTCGTTGTCTATAATGTTCCTGTTTTTGGGCCGGATAAACTAACAACACTCCCGGAATTGAATACCATCAGTCGTCCGAATCAGTTTAGTAATATTGCAATTGATGACCCGGTACGGAAAGACCTGCTGACAGAAGATCAGGCATGGGAATATACATGGGCATTTTTGCATGACAGAGTTGGATTTAAGATCTTCCTGCCGATGTACAAACACTCCGCCGGTTTGCAAAAGGTAATCGATGATAAAGGTAACCAGTATCTGACATGGGTTTTTTCTGTGGAACAAGGAAAACGTCCTTTTCTTGTCTATAAGGAGTATACTCTTGGAGGGGTGATTTCTGTTGATGCCCATGATGGGCATGTGCTCTGGTATGCTGCATATTCTTAATACCAGATGACGTGACTAAACATCATCAGAAAAAGGTAATGATAAATAAAACCGTTGTTTTTTACCCTTGGTTTGAACAGGATCGTGGTCACGTAAAGAAGAAGGTAATCCCGGATTGGAACGGATGAATTGAGATGACCAGGACCCAGAAGATAGGACCGAAAGATCAGGAATTTGAGGTTAAAGAATACGCCCTTGTATCTGTAGATGCACATGAAGGGACAATTATCCGGTCGGCTCCATTTGGTTAACAAGGAAGTATCTGAATGAAGTTACATTGGATCAAATATCTGGTAGCCGGAATCCTACTAACCGGCATTATCATTCTTCCCGCAATCGCGCTCTTTAATGCAGTTGTCTATAATGTCCCTGTCTTTGGGCCGGATAAACCAACAACACTCCCGGAGTTGAATACCAAAAGTCGTCTGGTTAATAGTACCGCTATTGCAATTGATGACCCGTTACGGAGCAACCTGCTGACAGAAGATCAGGCTTGGGAATATACATGGGCTTTTTTGCATGATCAGGTTGGTTTTAGGATTTTCCTGCCGATGGATAAACATAATGGCGGTTTGCACAAGGTAATCGATGATAAGGGTAACCAGTATCTGACATGGGATTTTTCTGTGGAACAAGGAAAACGTCCTTTTCTCATCTATCAGGATTACACTCTTGGAGGGATAATTTTTATTGATGCCCATGACGGGCATGTCCTCTGGTATAGTGCAATTCTCTGATAATTGGAGAAACTAAAATGGAATCCCCCCATAGAAGTAGTCTCGGGTCCCAACAACACCCTTGCCATCTGTCCGGACAGGAGTGTGGTCTCCTGGGGCCGGACGGTAATTCCGGATTGGACTGGATGAATTGAGATGACCAGGACCCAGAAGATAGGACCGAAAGATCAGGAATTTGAGGTTAAAGAATACGCCCTTGTATCTGTAGATGCACATGAAGGGACAATTATCCGGTCGGCTCCATTTGGTTAACAAGGAAGTATCTGAATGAAGTTACATTGGATCAAATATCTGGTAGCCGGAATCATACTGGCCGGCATCATCATTCTTCCGGCAATCGCGTTCTTCAATGTGGTTGTCTATAAGATTCCTGTCTTTGGGCCGGATAAACCAACTACACTCCCGGAGTTGAATACCAAAAGTCGTCCGATTCAGTTTACCGCTATTGCAATTGATGACCCGGTACGGAAAAATCTACTGACAGAAGATCAGGCATGGGAGTATACATGGTCATTTTTGCATGACAGAGTTGGGTTTAAGATCTTCCTGCCGATGGAAAAATGCAATGGCATTTTAAACAAGATAGTCGATGATAAAGGAAATCAATACTTGGCATGGGATTTTTTTATAAAACAAAAGGAACGTCCATTTCTCATCTATGAGCAATTTAATCTTGGAGGGAATATTTATATCGATGCTCATGACGGGCATGTTCTCTGGTATTATGCATTTCTCTGATGGCGGGAGAAAATAAAATGAATTCCCTCATGGAATAGCCACCAGGAAACCAGCATCAGATGCATTTAACAGGATTGAAGATACCATGAAAAACCGTATTCCGTTGGTTATCGCTGCGGCAATGATCATTGTCGCTATTCTTTTCGTATATCTTTGGATATCGGGAATATTCCCGAAGGGAATGACAACAACAGAAAAACCCTCAGGTAATATCACTCCCGAATTGAACAATACAAATACCAGCCTGAAAAACTTCCCTCCGGAAATACGGGGCGAAATTCAAACCCTTGCCGGGAAGTATTCGCTTGCCCTCA
>CAYWHL010000197.1:0-4177 GCA_964457995.1 uncultured Methanoregula sp.
CAGGCAGATATTCCTGCCGGGAACCGGGAGCCTTCAAGGGCGAGATCAACTGATCCGGTCTTCAGCAGATACCTCATCGTAGACCCCACGCATCGAACCTGTTCAACGATCGGGCTCTGTGCATAATGGTGCTTTGACCACATTGCCCCGCCAATACAGTCAAAGAACTCAATGAGCTCCACATGGCTGCCCGTTGCATCAGCTACTGCAACAATCCGCGGGTAGTGGATGACATACGGTTCAGAGAGGTTCGCCATACTCTCCAGCCACCTCCATTCCCTTGTTGCTTAGGATTACCGCACCCGTTGCATACCACCAGTTCATCGTGTCCCCAGCCATGGTGCTTCGGGAAGGGTGTCGTCCGATCCCCTCTGCTATGCCACCAGCACGTTCATTCACCAAAAGGGAAAAACACAGTGCCGGGAGCGGGCCGAATAGCTGTTTCACGTCGCAAAGGGAAAAGGTGATCATGTTATCGCCGAAAATTTCGTTAACAAAAGAATCGGCAATAAAAATATAAATAACGATCGATTTTTTGTGCGGGAATTTTTTTTATAAAAAAAGAAAAGTTAGAGAATTTTGTGCAGCTCGATCTTAAATGGACCAAGGGTACCGCCAAAGTTACCGGCAGAGATGAACTTCACGCCAGGTACCATAACTGCTGCCCTGACACCGGCTGCCATTGCCGCTGCAACGGACTTTTCATCAATCCCATCAATAACGATCTCATAGACTGCATTTATCCCTGCCGGGACCTTTGAGTCAGGAACTTTTTCCCGGAGTGTCGGGCAGTACTTCTCATTGGTCGAAGCGACCATGAACTTGTATTTTAAGCTGCCAACTTTTGAACCGCTCCCCACAATACCTCCAGGGAAACTCGTGATCGTTCCCGGGACCTTGTCGATCACATCAACTGCAGCCTTTGCACCCATGAGGGCTGCCATCTGGTTCTCGCCCATCACAAAGAAGTTACCACCGGCAACACCCTTCACGATGCCAAACTCCTCTTCGCCAACGTATTCGCCTTGCATAATAGGAATAGCCCAGCACTTTCTTCCGCCAACTTCCTTTTGGTATTCGTAACCATCGCCAAAGAAGTGAAGCTTGACCGCGATCTTTTCCTCTGCATTGGTGATCCCGTTAAAAACAGCTGTCGTAGGTGCGGTGAGAACACATTCTGCAACGCGTTCGACAACCTGTTCTTTTAATTTCTTCTTGCTTGCACAGATCAGGATGGCAACACCCGGTCTTCCATCGGGTGTCTCACTTGCCGGGACATTCCCTTCAATACCTGCCTCACACGGGCAGCCGATTGCCGATGTCGCAAAGCCGGTTGCTTCGGTTGCTGCTTTCTTAGCCCATTCCTTTGTTACTGCCGTGATGATTACACGACAGACCCATGTCGGGAATGCCTCTGCGTACGTGTTATCAATTGTAACCCCATTGATTTCCATATCATAACCTCCGGTAACACAAATGTACTATGATATGTGTTGAATAAATTTTCTAATTTAATCGAGCTATACAAAGCGCATGGAAAATAGTGAATTAAGTAAACTTTTTTTAATTAACATACAGTAATAGTAAAAATTCAGAGATTAAAAATCTTCAATAAATTGCCCTTTTTTAGGGGTTAATTTCAGAACATTTATCTATATTCTTCGACCACTTTTGGATAGTCGATTTTTGAAATCGATCATAGCTGGTGCGTGAAAAAAAAATGGCATTTGCAGTGCACATAAACATGGAAAATTGTACCGGCTGTAACAATTGTGTTGTCGCGTGCCCTGTGGACGCATTGGAGCTTCACACTGTAGATCCTTCATCAAAAGCTAAGATCTACAAAGTCAAAGACGGAAAATCAGTTGTTCTTGACTTCAAGGGTGAACTCTGCGCCGGATGCGGCGTTTGTGTTCAGGCATGCCCACACGATGTTATCAAGCTGGCAGGCCCCTGGGAATCCAGATCAGTGGCAAAGGTACAATAAAGAGCTGCGTGAGGGTAAATTCATGGCATTATTTCCAAAGTTTTCCAAAAAGAGGGACGGTGTCAACGTTGTGATGGAGCAGAGGCTCCTTCAGAGCGTGAACAACCTTATTCTTAATGCAGAGACCTGCACAGGATGTGGGATATGTGTCGAGTCTTGTCCCGAGGATGCAATTGTTCTCGGGCTCGTTGGTGCATCAAGCAGGGGGGCTATCGATTATGCTGCTCCAGTTGATGTTGACGAGGTCAAGTGCTCGTATTGTGGCGTTTGCGTCATCATGTGCCCATTCAATGCATTGACTCTGAAAGTTGATGGACAGGAGAAACTTCCGATTCTTGAGAAGGAAGGGTTCCCACAATATGATATGAAGGCGGAGATTGATGACGAGAAATGCGTCAAGTGCACGATCTGCGAAGAGGTCTGCCCACGGGATGCAATTGACCGGAACGTCCCTGCCTACGAAGGAACCTATAAAGGACCGGTTACCGGAGCAAAGGACCGGCAGACAGCGATCAAAACCAAGACAACTTTTAAGGTTGATATGGAGAAATGCTCGCTTTGTGGTCTGTGTGGCGCACTCTGTCCGGCACTCGTGGTGAAACACAAGGAGTTCACCGCGGAGACAGGTAAAATCGAAGGTGAAGTAATCTGGGACGAGACCAAATGTGATGCATGCAAGGTATGTGTCGAGGCATGTCCGGAAGAGTGCATCACTGTCGAACGTGAGATTATCAGCGACAAGGTAGAGGGCAAGGTCAGCATTATCCAGGACAACTGTTGCACTTGTACTTGGTGTTCGAGGAACTGCCCAACCGAGGCAATAACCGTAGAAAAGATTTTTGAAGGAGATATTGAATTTCACGCCGAGAAATGTCCCGGTGGTTGCTCAACGTGTGCAGATATCTGCCCGGCAAATGCGATCTATCTCCCGTCAGCTAAACCTGCAGCCGATATGAAAGGCGAGATAGAGAAGACCATTGCCGTCAACAAGGATTACTGCATCCTGTGTGGCGCCTGTGTCAATGCATGCCCCGGTGAGGATATCATCGTCATGCAGAGGACCGGGATCCGCATGAAAGGCACGGAGACAGACCTGTTCAGGAAGATTAAAGAGAAACTCTTCACCCGGAGAACTTCGAAGGTGAAAGAGGACATAACCGGGCAGGTCAGTCTCAAAGTAATGGAGAAGGCGTGAGTTTTATGGCAAGAACAAAAGGTTACCCGGAAGCGTTGGAGAAGAAACTCCACGACCAAAGATACTACAGCGAAGACTCAAACCCGGAATTCACCAAAAACGTAGAAAGTATCTCACGCACCATTGCCCACATGTGTTTCCAGTGTGGTACCTGTACAGGCTCGTGCCCGTCAGCACCCAGAAGCACGTACCGCATCCGCAAGTTCATGCGCCTGGTGGTTCTGGGGCTTGAGAACGAGGCGCTGACCGATCCCGACCTCTGGTTATGCACCACCTGCTATAGCTGCACCGACCGCTGCCCGCGGGATATCGCCCCGACTGATGTGATCATGGCGATGAGGAACCTTGCGGCCAAGCGCGATATTGTACCAGTAAACTTCCTCAAGACCGTGCAGGCAATTTATTCTACCGGGCATGGTGTGCCGAACAATGATGTTAACCGGGCAGCCCGCGAGCGCCTTGGTTTGACCCGAGATCCGGAGACAACCCATATGCATCCGCAATACATCAAAGGCATCCAGAAGATCCTTGACCATTATGGTCTCAAGGCGCGGGCTGACAGAATTGTGAAAGAACGGGAGGGTTGAAGACAATGGAAGCAACACATAAATATGCCTTTTTCCTGGGCTGTATCGCGCCGAACCGGTATCCAGGCATTGAATCAGCCGCAATCAAGACAAGCAAAAAACTGGGTATTGAATTAGTCCCCTTAAAGGGTGCAAGCTGTTGCCCGGCCCCCGGCGCATTCGGTTCGATTGACCTGAATATCTGGTATGCAATGGCGGCACGCAATGTTGTCCTTGCCGAGCAGATGAAGACAGACATCACCCTGATCTGCAACGGATGCTACAAGTCAATCTGGGAAGTGAACCATAAACTTAAGAAAAACAAGGACCTCCGCGACGGTGTCAATGAAGTATTAAAAGAGATTGACATGGAGTTCAAAGGCACTGCCAATGTCTATCACCTTGCCGAGCTCCTCTATGACCCGAAAA
>CAYWHL010000198.1:0-4128 GCA_964457995.1 uncultured Methanoregula sp.
TCCGGTTCAGTTGAATATTCATACTTTTCTGGAAGTAGATGTGCCAATCCCCATAATCCGACAATTTCCTGATGTTAAATAGTGGTTCAGGCAATCTGGCAAATTCTCCGATGGCTGATAATTCGTTCAATAATACTATATCCGGTCCCAGAATTTTTTGGTAAGGTAAACATGTATCCAGTGTTTCTTTTCTGAACAGACCATATATCGGATAAGCATAACCGAGATTCCAAAAAACCTTTTTTATCCGCTTTATTTTACTCACTCCAACAGTATCAATATCCGTTTTTTCATTCCCGATATTTTTACCATCCGGATCAATCCAAGTAGCATCCGAATAGCATAATACGATCGAATTCGATTTTTCAAATGTTGCAACACACCGGGAAATAAATGTCGGATCTCTTGTATCATGACCGGATGCCCACATAAAAAAGTCCCCTTTCGCAATTGAAGCTACATAATTGAAATTCGTGGTAGAATCGGTCGTTGTATCCCGGGAATAAAACCTGATTCTTGAATCCTTTTTAGAGTAATTCAAGCAGATTTCTTTCGTTCGATCCGTTGAAGCATTATCAGATATTATCAGTTCAAAATTTCTATAATCCTGATTGAGGACAGAGTCTATTGCCTGTTCAATAAACTGCTCTTCATTGTATACCGGCATTCCTATGCTTACGAATTTCATAATTAACCATGTATCGAAGATATGATATCCTGGAATGATTTCTCATCGATCTAATCAGGCACTCTCTTGTAATAATCTCTACTTTATTTATTCCAGATATTCTCCCCATTCCTGTTCCGGTAACAATTTCCTGAAAAAATTATATCCGGATCGAATATCGATCTGATAATATACTTCAATCTCCTCTGTTACTCCCTACAGGGTATTTCAAAGGCATCTTTAATAAGTGGTTCATTTTTTTATGTTTATCGTTCATTCCATTTAATCTTCTTCTAATACCCAGCAAAATGCATCTGATAAGGGAAAAAAGAATGAGAATCTTGTATCAGACGTCATGTATCAATATTTTTTGGTAAATTCAGCATATCACGAATAATTCTATGACTGAATATACCGCTTTATGAATTCATTCCGTCTTTTTACATTCGCATGCATGTTTTTTTTAAAAATTCATTCAGCGAAATTTCAGAAGACAACTGACTTAAAAAATTTTTCAGGTATGCATCGTCCGAATGATGCGAAGGGTTCTGCAACGGGATCCTAGAAAGCCAATATACAAATTCATGTAATGCGAAAGTTATCTATGTATTACTGGATTGGAAGAATATTGGCATTAAAAATAAAAAGGCATTTTTTACCATTTTCTAATCCTCATTTGCGAACAAATAGTTTTTTTATTTCTTGGTCCAACCAACGATCCAGACAGTCGTTTTTTTATGGATCGCCGTGACGCGAGTTGCATCGCATAATGATCGCTGCTCTAACGAAGCCGGCAGTTGAGATTCATTCCGCAAGGTGCTGGTAACATGACTACGACAATATGTCCCTATTGTGGAAAGAGCTCCTCTTCACTCTTTATTGCTCACGATCGGAACAGACGCATCAGTAGTGCTTTGTTTCCCTATTATCGTTGCGTCATCTGTGGCTTGATCTTTCTGCAGCCGGTTCCTCCAGATCTGGGTACCTACTATCCGAAGGACTATTATTCGGTTCCAAGCTCCCGTTCTGAACTTGAGGCCGCATCGGAAAATGAACGTTTCAAGCTAGAACTCATCACATCGTTCATCCAGAATGGGAAACTGCTTGAGGTCGGACCGGCATTCGGCACCTTTGCTTATCTTGCAAAACGGTCAGGCTTTGATGTCGAGGTCATTGAAATGGACTCCCGCTGTTGCGGATTTCTCCGCTCCGTTGCAGGGATCGCGACCATCCAGAGCACTGATGCAGCACAAGCAGTACAGGACAAAGAACCGTATGACGTCATCGCGCTATGGCATGTGATCGAACATCTCCCGAACTTCCAGCATGCACTTGATGCACTGGCGAGTAAGGTCCGGAAGGGTGGGGTACTCGTTTTGGCGGCTCCGAATCCGGAGGCATGGCAATTCAGGATTCTGGGCCGGTTTTGGACCCATGTGGATGCCCCACGGCATGTTGTCCTGATCCCTGTCGAACTTCTGGTAGCGCATATGCGTAAATCTGGCTTTACGGCAGTTTCTATGACTATGACGGATCCCGGTGGCATCGGGTGGAATATGTTCGGGTGGCAGTATTCTCTGTCGAACTTTGCCAGATTACGTTTTATAAAGAACGTGCTCTTCCTCGTGGGTGCTGTCCTGACTCGGATCATGGCTCCGTTCGAAGTGAATGATTATGCGGGAAGTGCTTACACATTAATCTTCAGGAAGGAGCGTTAGAGGTATGAGGTTTTCCGTATTATTGCCGACTCGCAATCGTCTTGATCTTCTTACCTATGCCATTGAGACGGTGCGCCGTCAGGATTATGATGACTGGGAGATTGTCGTTTCCGACAATGCATCCGAACAGGATATTGCCAGCTATATCCGTTCGTTGAACGAGCCGAGGATCAAGTATGTGAGGACGCAAGAGTTCATACCCGTCACAGATAACTGGAACAACGCCCTCAAAAACAGCTCCGGTGAGTACATCATCATGCTGGGAGACGATGATTGCCTGTTAAAGGGATTCTTCAGGACCATGCATTCGCTTATTGAAGAATTTCAATATCCCGACAGCATTTACACGAACGCATTGCTCTATGCTTATCCGGGCGTCATGCAGGGGTATCCTGAGGGATTTCTCCAACTCTATGGGTACGCTCCGTTCTTCCGGAATGCATCGAAGCCTTTTTTGCTGAACAGAACAACGGCGTATGAGCTTGCCCGGGATGCAATGCATTTCAAGATGTCTTATACCTTCAACATGCAGCACTCGGTGGTCAAGCGTACGTTTATCGATCGTCTGAGCAAAAACGGACCGTTCTTCCAGTCACCATATCCTGATTTCTATGCAACCAATGTAATTCTGCTGAAAGCTGAGACCCTCGTGGTTAATCCGACACCCATGGTAGCGGTCGGAATCAGCCCGAAATCCTTCGGATATTATTACTTCAACGATCAGGAAAAAAAGGGTGTCGATTTTCTGAAAAATTTTCCGGATGCGGAAACCGCTTGTCGCATGGAACATGTAATACTCCCCGGATTGACCGACAAGACCTCATGGCTTATTGCGATGGAAACGATCAAATTAAACTATGGGTCAGAGCTTCCGCTGACGGTCGACTACAACCGATATCGGTATCTCCAGATATTATATGTCTATGGTCGATTTGCACGGGCATTAGAAAATAAGGATCCAAAACTTGCCCAATATCGTGTCGAATTTGATGAACTTGCATCGAAGCTCACCTTGTGGGAAAAAATAGTCTATCTCACAATGCTGCGGACCGCAGTCCTTGGAACGTGTTTTTTTCCTCGCGGCCTTCGCGACAAGCTGACTGGATCAATTCTCGTCATGATAGGTAAGACACCCCAGCTTGATCTCCAAAAGAACGATCGAACTTATAAAAATATCCTTGAGGTGTTCGAACAGATTGACCCGCAGCGGTATTGCTCTTAACAGGACTCTCCGGAGAAAATACACAACTATTAACAGCCCATAACTGTCTTGCGATGATACAGACTACGAACAGCCCATTTGTGGGAATTCTCATACAAATCTGCGACAGGCCGATAGGTTCAGAGTCATTATTCTCTCATCGAAAACTGTTTCCACCAGGAAATTGTCCTATCAAGTCCTTTACTTAAATCATTCTGCTGGGACCAGCCTACTTCGTTTATCAGACGCCGGTTATCTGCGACAATAAATGGTGCTTCTGATGGAGAGGTGGGAAGTTGTCCATAACGGATTAACTCCTCATGACCGATTTTTGTCCCGATCAACTCAATAATCTTCCTAATAGACACCGGTTTTCCGGAAGCGATATTTACCGGTCCGGTTACCGCAGAATCAAGTAACCGTACAAAGGCATCTGCAACATCTTCAACAAATAAATAATCCCGTATCTGGTTTCCGGTAGTGCAGGGAGCAGGTAGTGCGTGAAGCAAGGCATTGATAACAGACGGAACTAGTCTGGATTG
>CAYWHL010000199.1:0-4120 GCA_964457995.1 uncultured Methanoregula sp.
CCGGCACAAGAATAACCTGTAATCAAACTGGATAGATACGCCCATGGATGAAGGAATCATAGCAAACACCGACATGCAGGACATGAAAGATCCCGGCTACGAGATCTTCATTATCCTCGTTTCTATATTATCTGTCATCAACCTCTTCATCATCTGGATTCCCGGTATCGATCCCGATGCCCTGAACGTTATTATCACATTCAACTTTTTCTTAACCATCATCTTCCTTTCTGATTTCCTGTACCGCTTCATCACTGCCCAATCAAAGAAGTACTATTTCTTCCGTGACTGGGGGTGGGCAGACCTCCTTGCAAGCATCCCCGCACTGCGCATACTGCGGATCTTCCGGATCTTCAAGGCATACCGGCTTTTAAAAAAGTATGGCGGCCGGAACATACTCTTCCAGCTTAAGAAACATAAAGCCGAGAGCGTGCTCTACATCGTCATCTTCTGCGTGATGCTCGTCATTGAGAGCGGGGCTTTTTTTGTCCTCATGGCCGAAAGGGCAGATCCGAATGCAAATATCCAGTCGGCCTCTGATGCGATGTGGTGGGTATACGTCACTCTCACGACCGTAGGATACGGAGACCGTTACCCTGTTACCACAGGAGGACGGTTGGTAGGAGTCGCCGTAATGACCATGGGTGTCGGCCTCATTGGCACCTTGGCCGGTTTTATCGCAAACAAACTCCTTGCGCCGGATTCAGCGGAAAATAATGAACATGACATGGCAGAGGCAGGCACTGACATCTCGCAGATCCGAAATGCCCTCAACGAACAGAACCGGCAGAATGAACAGATCCAGCAGCGGCTCGACCGGATCGAACAGCAGTTCAAACGCCGGCCACCGGAAGGGACATAAGTCCTGTTGCAGATCTTATGCATACGAAACATCTGTTGCTGCCCGTTATTGGAGTGTTTCTTATATATCGTCAATAACGCAACCCCGATTGCCTACAACACAACTTTTTTTACGTTAACACAAATCCACATGATTAAATAATCCCGCATACGCTTCCGATTTTTAAAAAGGGCTTAATATACTCCGTTTTCGCCGAGACCAATTCGAAACCTTTTAATCAAGCGCTCACTAAAATTACACTAACCACAAAGAGTTTAACTCGATGTGCGTGGCATTGCATTTTGAATACTCTCGTACATTCGCACGAGGGGAGGAGGCTAAATGGAAAATATTGTATTTGGCATTGGAATTACTGCATTGACAGGAGCTCTTGCCACTGTAGCCGGTTCTGCGGAAGATACTGAATCCAACATCGGGTCCCAGGGTGATCCGAACTCACAGGTTCAGCTCGCACCGCAGATGGGTTTCCTGCACCGCATCTTCAACAAGGCGGTCGCCGGTGAACCCCCAGCATACGGTCTCTGGTGTGCACTGGGTGCAGGTCTCGCATGGGCTTTTATGGCGATGCAGGTAAACGCGGTTCTCGCAATCGTTCTTGGCTGTGTACTTGCAGTCTTCGTACAGGGCGTCTATGCAACCACCGCTTATCTGGGCAGGACGGCAAGTCTGGCCAAATTCGGACAGCCGGTCTTTGTGGATGTCATAACGTCCATGACGTCGGTTACTATGGCACATGCCTTCATCGCAATATTCTGTACCGTAACACTCTGTCACCTGATCAATACCGGACTGGGACACCCGTTCCCGCTGCCGCTGCTCGGCCTGATCTGGGGTATTGCACTCGGTGCAGCAGGTTCTGCGACAGGTAACCCATATTATGGAAAGGAGAGACAGTACCAGAACCAGAAATACGGAGCAGGTGTACCGATTTCAGCATCCGGTAACATTGTCCGCTACGCTGAAGCCGGGGAACGCAACTCACTGGACAATGGGTTTTTCACCCATAAGATTGGTGGTTCGGCATCGGGTGTCTGTTTTGGTCTGATTGTATTCCTTGAACTCTGGCGAACGGTTCTCTTTGAGCAGATTAGCGCCGGATGGGGTGCAATCGTTGTCGGTATCCTCTTGATCCTCGTCTTCACGGTTGCCGACCGGTATATCGAAGTCTGGGCAAGAAATAATTATGGTCCTTACGCGGAAGCCAAGGTGGAATCATGAGCGCAGTCGCAGCAAAACCACAGGCAGGAGGGGCTATGAACCCGACCGCAATGGCAGTTGGTGTCGTCATGCTTCTCATTATTCTCGCACTCTGCTGGTATGTTTCACCGGGCATCGGTGTCATGGCACTCATCGGTATTACCATTGGCGGAGTCATGATTGGGTTCGGCACTCACTTCGTACCGGTCGGTGGTGCTCCGGCAGCAATGGGGCAGGCACCGGGGATTGCAACAGGTGTTGCAATGCTGGCAGCTGGTGCAGGTCTTGCAGGACTCTTTGGCGGTGCATGGGCGGCAGAACAGGGCCTTGTCGTGGCGACAATCACTGGTGGAGTCGGTGGCGGCCTCATGATGGCAATCACCTGCATGATGGTGAACTTCGTGTACGTCTTCGGCATGGGCATTCCCTCGGCATCAGGTAAAGTCACAAAAGACCCAATCACCGGAGACACACAGGTTGAATTCAAATCCCAGGGTACTGAGGGGCACGGTCTTCCGTTTGTATCCTTTGTCGGTGGTGTAACCGGAGGTTTTCTTGGAGGCGCTGGCGGTACGCTCATTTACCTGCAGCTTCTCGGACTCTACGAGGCATCACTTCCGGCTGTTATGGGTCTTCCCCCCGCACAGGTGATTCCAATTGCAGTCGCTGCCGCAGGCATGTTCGCTGTTGGTTTGTTCCTCGTGAATGCAGTGCTTACCGCATACAATATCACGGGAACGATCGAAGGACCCCACGACCCGAAATTCAAGCGCTGGCCACGGGCAATCGTTGCATCCGCTGTTGCATCAGCACTCTGCGGTTTTGTAGCGGTCCTGATCGTTGCACTATGAGGTGTTGAAGATGTCAGTAAAAGTTGAAGTAATTGAAGGAGGCATCCCGCACAATACTATCATGATTGCGGGACTCGTAAGCACACTCGTGTGTCTCTACCTGACGTACCTCAATGTGCTCACCAACACGGAGATGTTCGCATTCTTCGGTGGTCTGGCGGTTGTTACCTCATTGATCTGGGGTAGTCACACCATCAAGGTGCTGTGCAGTTATGGTATTGGTACCGGTGTGCCATCAGCAGGTATGATCGCATTCGGCTCAGGTGTCATAGCAATGCTGCTTGCCACAAAATTCGGCGTAGCAGCTCCAATCGTCGCACTTGTTCTTGCAGCTGTTATCGGATTCATACTCGGGTATATTTCAAATGATATCCTGAACATGAAGATCCCGGCAATGGTACAGGCACTCACTGAAATGGCAGTAGTTGGTGCGCTTTCCCTCATGGGATTTGCAGCACTGATCACCGGTGGATTCACCTTTGAGGGCCTGACCACAGGAACAGTATCGATGCTCGGGATGATGGTGAGCTCCAACCAGATTTCATTCATCGGTGGCGGACTGATCGCTGTTGCATTCCTTCTGGGAGCTATCGCAATCCAGCACCCGTTCAATGCATGTCTGGGACCAGGCTGGAAACAGGACCGTATGCTCATGTTGACCGCAGAGTGTGGTTTTTTGAGCATGATCGTTGCTGCAGTTATGTCCTTTGCGTTAGTCAGCGCAGGATCTGCAATCATATCGCTGTTAGTTGCGATCGTCGGCTGGGCATACACCTACAACCAGTATATCATCCTGTCAAAGCGCGACGCCCATTCATGGCTTGATGCAAAGCCGATTCCTGAGATGGAGGGATCCTAATATGGCATATATTCAGGTACTTCCGGAATACGGACTTGTTGCTGATCCATTGATAGGACTCGTAACCACTGCTGGTGAATCACTCTCACCCGTTCTTGAGAAGGTCGCAACCCTTGAGGCAGTGAGTGATGATCTTATAAACATGCTCTCAGGGGAAGGCAACTTCCTTGCATCGTTCCCCAACAGGGAGAAGGGCCTTGCGATCGGTGGGATTATCACATCATTCTGGTACGGGCTCGCAATCGGACTATTCATTGCCGGAATTATTGCATTCCAGCTGATCAAGGTGGGTTGATATGGTAGACAAAAAATCACCAGCAAGTGGATGGCCACTCGTCAAGGGAGACTTTA
>CAYWHL010000200.1:0-4105 GCA_964457995.1 uncultured Methanoregula sp.
TAAGCAACCAGATAACCCCGCCCGGAGACGAAGTTGTTGCTGTTGCCATTGGTAGTATAAAAGGTGGGTGGTTCAGTGGAATTTTTATAATTGATCCATAAAACATCTGGTTCCGACCATAAATAGAAATCGTAATTTTCTTCTGGCTCAACTGTAAACATTGGGGAAACGGGTTGATTCTCAACCGGCGAGGAAAGCAGATGCCATCCATCGTTATTATCTGTCCAGCCATCAATATGCCGTTGAAATCTTACGGATCCTGTCGCACTTCCTTCTATCAGAAGAGAAGCTGTCGATTCACCAGATGATTGCAAATAAAAGTCAGTGGTGCCATCTATAATCAAAGAACCCATGACGGTCATCTGTTGATCCGGTGTCAGCGTGAAAGTCGTTGCCAGGTTAATCCACAGACCATCCACAGTGAGGATTCCCGATTGGGTTAAATAATTTGTCGTATGGCCAGTCAGCTTTAGGACTCCCGTGGCGTCAGGGGAAGCAAAAAGAGTGCCAGCGGTTGCTGTCATATCTCCAGTTACAGACAATGTTCCGTCCAACGCGATGGTTCCCAGAGCGGATGTGGTGAAATAATCCCCCTGGAGATAGATCTCGCTGCCTTCATCAATTACTATCCTGACTCCGGAATTTTTCATAAACTGACCTGAAGCCACGTAACTCCATCCCATCATCAAAGAGAGGATAACGGATAGCCTGATCATTGCTTTAAGTTGCAGGGGGCGAATAAAATTTCGTTGCTTGTGCATGCTGTGCGTATTTGTTTGTGCCTAGCGGATTACAACCATCCGGCGGGTTAGGATTGAATGATCTGTAGTGAGTTTATAGATATAGGTGCCGGGCTGAAGCAGGGAACTGTTCACCTGCAAGGTATACGTTCCTGGTTGAAGCGTTTTATCGGCAAGGGTGTTGATCAGATACCCGTTCATGCTATACAGTTGAAGTGTGATGTGAGTCTGAGCGGGAACATCAATTAAAATAGTGTTGTGCGTAGTGCATGGGTTCGGGTAATTCTGAAAAAGAATCGTGCCCGGATCATCCATCTGAGGTTCTTCGATCCCAATGATATAATCATCCTCTAACACATTGACTACCGTACTGTCGTAAGGAATGGAAAAACAACGCAGAACCTGGTTCATATATGGAATTCCCCAGGTGATGCCATTGACCGGATAGTAAAGTGTATTTGTTGGCAACATAACATATTCCTGGGTCAGGAGCATTAAGGTATCCTCTCCGATGTAAGACAAGCTGAGTTCAGAAACCTGTTTTGTAGTGTCACATACAAAAGAATTGGCTTTGATGCGGTACCACGGGCCAGCAGGGGCGGTAAGATCCCCTGTGGCAAGGTCGATCTGACTAATCCGCTGGTTAGAAGTTTTAATCATGAATTTCTCCATTTTAACCGCTACTGTTGTTTTCCCGTCTTCATTGATGGAGATACGGGGATATTGGAAGTGGTGAATCGAATCGATCATCAATTGCACCGGAGGATTTGCCCAGGCTTTGTTAGCGGCATCCCAGGGTATCAGGGAGGTTATTTCATAACCGTTGGTGGTTGTATCGGTCACGTAGGCTGAGAAAACAGCGCCTCCAAAATTTCCTAAAAATTTCATGTCAAGGAAATTTATATAGGTATTCTCCTCTTCAAACAAGGGGACCGGATTGTTCCATCCTCTTCCGTCGAAGGCGATCGATAGAATCCGGTTGTGGGCGGTATCATGAGCTTGTTCGTTGAGACAGGTCAGGATAGCTTGATTTTCACTGGTCTTTGCCAGGAATATACTGGTTTCAATTCCGTCGATACCAGCTATTTGGTTGGGCTGACCTGCCGTCCAATCCGCTCCTGTTTTTGTTAGGGTGGTATACCATATGTCGGCCGTATGGTTATCGAGATCTGCAACCTGCCATACAAGCAGAGCCTGTGTTTCTGAAAGGACAGCCAACGAGGGTTTGGCTTCAGTCCGCCCGGTTGTAAGTCCAGTTAAATCATCATTGATCCTGGTTAGTTGCATGATGCTATCGGTGGTGATATCAAACACAGCAAACCAGATATCCTGAGATTCGGCAAAAACACGGATGGGATCTTCAACACGCAAATGGTTCAACTCCAGACCATCATATCTTGATTCCGACCAGGCGATGAGTACCGTGCTGTCGCTGAACCCAGCTGTTACCGGATTATTTATCGCATGTGAATTACTATGGATGGTGAGTTTATCAGAGAATTTTTTTGTATTATTCTTCAGGAAACGTGAACGTAAATGGCGCTCACCCAAACTATCCCCTTTTTCAAGCCAGGTGAATAGATTGTAATTGGCCGAAGGGGTGATGGATCCCTGAGGGTAAGCCAACGGAGTTTTGATGAATGATCCTACCGGGATGAAATCTCCCGCCAGAGATGAATCTCCTGATCCTCCTTCCGGTTCACCGGATTGTAATTTACCTCCTTCTGCAAAACAATCATCCATATCATCCCCCCAGAACTTTTTGGAGTAAAATAGTTTAGGTCCCCATACGGTTTGTGAAAAAAGTCCCCAACATTCCTTGACAACGACTTTGCCGTTGATGTCCATGCCAAACTACTTAAGGAAACGGGTATCATTTTTTGGAATAGTGATATAGGAATGTCCAAATCCCAGATTAAACCGAAGGTCTAAACAGAAATCTGCTTCAGTAAGCCCCTCCAACAGTTTTACCCCTATTTCAAATTCAACACCGAATGATCCGCCATAAAAATGGTAGGAAGCGCTTGAATCATAATCCGGGGAGCCTTCATGGGCATTGATTTTAAGGTTCCCATACGACCCCCAGGAAGTGGACCCCCCACCGGTATCAAGCTTCAGGTTGAGCCGCGACGCGTAATCATAGGTGCCGGTAAACGAGATGTGGAAGGTGGGAGAGAGGATGGCGCTTTCAGGATCTGCTGCACCCGAGATCCCGATGATTTCTGAGATCTCCTTGCCCATCTCTTCTATTGAATGGAATTCAGTAGTGACGGAGCCGGACTCACTGAAATTCTGAGTGGCGTAAAGCGTGTTGTTGTCCGTGCTATCAATCCAAAAATTGTCATGAATATTCATTTTAAAATCAAACCGCAGATCTTTCCGCTTTCCGGCTCCGGCATTAATTACACACTGGTGAAACTTAGGGACGGTATCCGAAAGCATCAATTTCATAGGGATCTCATTATAAACCAGAGAGAACGAGCTGGTTGGGGCATAAAGAAAACCTTTGACTCCGTTTAGAAGCGGAACACCGCTGGGAATTTGAATGCTGGTGTTATTGTTAAACGAGCCTGGATCTTCAAATGGAGAGGAAACAACGAAGGTCACAGTTTTTGTGTCATGATCTTCATTAATGTTGGAGAAAAATGAATCTTTTACAAAATCGAACCAATAAGGCCTTGTTCGGGTAATTTCGATTTCGAATGGACCTTGAATCAATGCAGGATATTCACGGGTTTTTAGATAGTACTCCAGTATCATACTTGTAAAAGGAGGAGAGAGGCTCGCCATGTCGTAGGTCAGTGCCCATATTTCATTATCTAAAACCGATTGAGTCGCCTCCTTTTGTCCAATCAGAACGCCTTTGCTGTTGTAAAATTTAAATAAAACCTTTCCCAGGTCATCTACATGGGCCGTTTTTATCGTATAGGTATTGCTGTCAACCATGGTATGCGGAGCTATAGCCTGAATGAACGGACCAAAACTGCCAGAGATCTTCGGAGGTACCATCGGCTTGACCATGAGGGGGAAATTTAACTTAAAACCGAGATGATCATTTCCCGCGTGATCATAAGCATCCAGGCGTGCCCACACATAACTTCCTTGTGGTGCTGTTCCCATATTTAATGCAAAGTCATGCTTAAAAGGAAACACCGAGGTAGTGTCTGATCCCGAAGCGATCGATTCACCATCAGGTGCTTTTAACTCATACATGAAATGATAATAGTGAAAATCAGGAATTGTATAATCGCAATACATTGCGATATGGTTCATCAAGGCGGCTCCCATGTCAAAATAACCGGTGCCGGCCGAGAAGTTATATGTATACACAAAGCCGGATACAGGATCAATCGAACGAAACCGGC
>CAYWHL010000201.1:0-4103 GCA_964457995.1 uncultured Methanoregula sp.
GGAAAGATCGTATCAGAAGAAACCCGTATGAGAATAAGAGAAGCGAAGAAAAAGGTGAAAGATTGAACAATCCCTAATAGATGCCCCCAGCACTTACGGCAAACTTTGTATTGCGATATTCAGCATTGCCAATTTTTCGGGCGGGTTTTTTTGAAAAATCACCGAATGATCATAATCAAATCCCCGTCACCGGTGATATTCCATCTTTTATAAAATCGCCACGTCGTCCCACGTGCTCGCCCTGCCGAAAACAATTTCAATTTTTTCGCGAATTTTTGTAATTTTCCCACTGCGATATTTTATCTCCATCGTATTGTTTAGTGCTTCCATGATACAAAGTCGGAAGATTGGAGTATTAAATCGACAAGAGGGCGGAGTGAAAGTGATCAATGGAGCGATATGAAGCGAACCGGAGGTTCAGCGAAGACGATTGAAAATGACTGACCGATATTCATGTCAACAAAAAGATCCTGCCGCAATTGTATTTTGCCGGATTGAATCCCTCGTATTACAGGTCAAAACCCCTTTTTTTAACCATCCCCAAAAAAAAGACCTCGCTAATGACCCTTTGCAGGGCCGATCTCTCCTCAAACGGGCAAACTACCGGGTAAAACCAAACGCTGTAGGAAGGGGCCTTGGCGACCCTCGTTTTTAAAGTCCGTTACGGTCGTATTTTGGCAAACGGGGCGATATGCAGGCACTTATTCTCACCGTTTGGGACCTGATGGGTTTGGAGGGGGTTGCCGGACCGGAAACCGGCAATCGGAGCCCGAATTGGGCTTGTTTTCTCTGTGTTTAGTACCCCTCGACACCCGACATCTCGGATGAGGGATAAATAGTGAAAAAATACATCCAAAATCCCCATCTACCCCGTTGCAAGATCCACAACCTGAACCATCACCCCAAAAAAGTCCAGGAATATTTTTTAAGACCGTCCATTTCCCGAAATGTACAAACCTTGGGAATGGAAGTGAGAGTATCTCTTAAAAAAACCCGCATGACGTCAAAGACTTCGCACCAAAAGCAATGAAAATTTTGTTCTTCAAACTCAATTTCTATTTATCGGCTCTATCATCGGAAGATTTCAAAATTTAATATGAAAATCTCCTTGGCAATTTCATCCTGTATGCTTGTGGCCCTTTCTGCATCATGTCTGTTTTCAAGAAAAAATAATTATAGTTACATCGGGATCATGCGGCCAGAGCCGCAATCCCTTCCGTTTCCCAATACTTAAGCCGGACTATACAGTTCTCAACAAGACTCCTGATATCAATCAACGTTATATCATCAACAGTATTTCTGGTGACAGACTTACCATTCCTGATAATTCCCCGAACTGGCAGGGCATTCCCGTCATAAGGATCTGCACCCGATTTCGACCACGAGCCATTTGATTGCAATATCTCCGGTGTTCCGGGGACCAGAATCCCAACCTGGGAGTTGTGAATTGTTTCATTGAAAATGAGTATACTCGTGTTTCCATTATTTTTCTTATCGCATTGCTGGATACTGAGGCACGATTCGAGATTAAAAATAATGGTCTGACCCCGGTTCCTCTTAATAAAATGGGTTGTTATTGAACCTGCGGTAACGTTCTGGATTGAGATCAGATCCATGATTATTTTTTTAAGTTCCCTCATTTCAACAGCATAAAGACAGTTTCCCCCATTGAATTTCAGGAGGCTTACTGATTTGGTCACAGACCTTTGTCTTCGTGCCGGAAGTTTGTTACTGTGCGATTCTGGTTTTTGTAGACTTTTTATAACAGACATACATTATCCTGTCATCAGACTTTTTTGTTCAACAACGATACCATGTTAAACTACGCGTTCACACAGGAGTACGTACGTTCCATCTTCCGGGCAACCGGTCCCCAGAGGAACTGCCGGTCAACTTTACTTCGCCCCCGCCTGCCAAGCGATTCAGCATTCTCCGGATCATCGATTACATTTCTGATCCCCCATGCGAGCGAATCAGATTCTGGATGTACTTTAATACCGTTGACAAACGTGTCGATATTCTCAGAAAGACCGCCAACATCACTGGCAACAACCGGTTTCTCTGCACTCCATGCTTCGAGCAGCACAAGACCAAACGGTTCGTTCCTGCTCGGGATCACCACCAGATCGCAGGCATTTAAGAGACGGATATACTCCGAATCCGGAATATACCCAACAAAATTTACCGGCAGGTCGCGTGCCCGTTCCTGGAGGTACTGTCGCATTCCCCCGTCTCCGGCAACGATCACTTTTGCATCCCAGCGGGTCTGGCAGACTTTTCTTATCGCTTCTATGAAGAGGTCCGGGCCTTTCTGGTACGCCAGCCGCCCGATGAACAGGATCAGCGGTGCGTACGGGTGGATCCCGTATGCCCGTTTCACTTCGCCGGGATCGAGATTGGCCCGGTACTGGCGCGGTACAATACCATTTGGAACCACATCGCACTTCCATTCGGGCACATTGTAGAGTTGCATGACCTCATGTTTCATGACCGTGGAAACGGCAGTCACTCTCTTTGCGATCAGCCCGCCATACCACTCCTTGCCGGAGATCTCTTTGTAGTCCCACCAGTCACCATGCTGGTTGCCGTTCCTTCCGTATTCAGTGGAATGAAACGTGAGGATGGTGTCCCGCTCCTGAAGTTTGTGGAGTGCAGGGATCGGATGCCAGTCATGGAAATGCAGGATATCGAATGTACTTTTCTGATCAAATCCTTTGAACTGGTCTACCATCTGGTTGCTCATGTCCTCGCAGTACTGCACCGTGTTGCTGCCATACGGCTGGCAGTAATGGTACCTGACATTATTGATTGTCTGGTCGGGTATTGTTCCGCGGGTGAAGAAGTGCACATCGTGATTTTTTGCCAGAGTCTCTGCAAGATTGGTTGCAGCACTGGCAAGTCCGCCAACCCGTTCGGCATACATGGATTCCCAGCAGAAGAAGGCTATGTTAAGTGACTCCATAACACTGCCCTCCTCTCGTTGATCAGGGTTAACAGATCCTGCCGATCCGGGCAGTTCCTCACATCCTCTGCAAGTTTCTCATCTTCCAGTGTATTTTCGATCCAGTTGGCAAAATCCCCCCGCGTCTGGTGATATATGATCGAGTCGCCCGGCACAATTCTCAACAGATCACAGAACTGGTCGAGACTATATGCAGCGTACCCGATATACCCGCTATGGGAAGTAAAGTGGAATGCTTCGTCCGGGCTCAAAGTCCGCAGCGTCTTTGCAGACCCGGTATTCTTCATTCCTTTAATATTGCGCATTTCGAAATCGGCAAGGATCGCCATGTACGTCCGGAACGCATCCTCAGCTGCGTGATGACTGAAGTAGTTGTGCACCTCGCCGCAGGTGCCGTACTTAGACGCCATGTAATAGAAGTGATCGCTGGTCTGGAGATACCGCCAGATCTTTTTGTCTTTGGCATAGGCTGCTGCTTTCTGGACTGCCGAATAAGCCGTGTGCTGCCGCTCGTTTCCCATCCAGGCCGAAGCATCCTTCTCGATATCTGCCCACGAGATGGTATCGTGGACATCGATCGTACCGACAGGTGGATACTTTTTTAAGACATCTGATGGCAGGATGGTTTTTACTCCGCGATCCATCAACTCGCCGGGCAGGTGGGATAAGAATCCAAAGATTCCGGTCTCTTCCCAGAAGTGTTCCCCGAAAGTTTCGTAATCCAAAAAGATGTTGGTAACATCTCCGGCAGTGCCGGAAAGCCAGCCGGCATAGATGTCTGCAGTGAGCGGGTATTTGTCCCAGCCCCGGTTGGCAAACCGGAACGCGATGTCATCGGAGAGCTGGATGTCTCTTAAGAGGACTGGCAGGTCATTGCAGGTATAGATATGGTGCGGGCTTCTCCAGTCAAGAATCCGGTCAACGCCTTCTGTGAAGATGCCGGCATAGCCCATTTCTTTTACAAGAGTGGCGATCTGGTTGTTGAACGTGAACTCGGTATTTTCAAAAACAGTGGGCCGGTTTTTGAAGAGATCATACATCAGGTCATTGTGCAACTTTGCCTGCTCGATGAACTCTGATTTGTCTCCAAAACAGCCGGAAATGCTGTGGTAATAGGTCTGACCGAGCAGTTCGGTATTCT
>CAYWHL010000202.1:0-4070 GCA_964457995.1 uncultured Methanoregula sp.
CCGACATCTTGTATTGTTCTTATCGGTTGTCACGCATACGGCATAAAGAATCGCAATGCAGGAACAGTTCGATTCCCATGCATTCAATTCAGGAAAAACAGAATTTTATGTCCCCTCGACATAAAAAGGGGAGGGAGAAGAAAGGCATGCCAAAATATTTCCATTGAGGATTACATGTCCAGATATCCGTGCCGTCGCTCACCACTCTTGCGCATCTGGAGAAGATTTACTTTGTACAGTATCTGGAGCGGGCATATTTGTGGTGGAGACAAAACTGGAGAAAGAACCTGCCCGGAGTGTTTATATTATTTTTGATCTTTTTTTCTTTTAAAAAAAAGTGATTATTTTTATCAGCATTGACCTTTAAACAATTCCCGCACCATCTGCGGGATCTCCGAAGGCCGTGATGCAACCGGTACACCCATCTTTTTGAGCCTGGCGATCTTGGAGCGGGCATCGCCTTCACCTCCCTCCACGATTGCACCTGCATGACCCATGCGTTTATCGGGAGGGGCAGATTTTCCTGCAATATAGGCAACCAGAGGGAGATCGGTGAACTTCGCCCCTTCCTCTTCGAGGTTTCCACCAACTTCCCCGATAAGGACAACGGCTTTTGTCTGCTGATCATCTCCAAATCGCTCCAACACATCAACAAATGTCTGACCAATTACCGGGTCACCACCGATACCGATCACCGTGCTCTGCCCGATGCCGGCACGAGTTAGTTCATCCACGACTTCGTAGGTGAGCGTGCCGCTCCGGGAGATCACTCCGACATTCCCGCGGGAGAAAAGCCCGGCGGGCATGATCCCCATCTTTACTTCTCCAGGAGAAAGGAGCCCGGGGCAGTTGGGACCAATTACGGCGCATCCCTCCATTTTTGCATAGGCAATTGCCTTCATCGAGTCATGCACCGGGATATGCTCGGTTATGACTACAATTGTCTGGATCCCCGCGTTTGCTTCCTCCATAATTGAATCGGCTGCAGCGCCGGCAGGTACGAAAATTACACTTGCAGAAATATCGTGGTCCCGCATTGCTTCCTTTACAGTATTATAGACCGGTACCCCGTGCACCTCCCTGCCACCTTTGCCGGGCGTCACACCTGCTACAACACCCCTGCCACCAACCTGTCTGGCATAGGTATTCATCAGGCCGATATGAAACTCTCCCTGTTTTCCCGTAGCACCTTGAACGAGGATCCCGATATTCCGGTCACCGTAGATCATGCTGCCACCTCCACGGCCTTCCGGACTACCTGGTCCATTGTGTCAAGCATCTCGTACCCTTTAGCTGAGAGCATCACCCTGCCTTCCGCCTCATTGGTTCCCGCGAGCCGTACGATCACTTTCTGGGGGATATCTGCGGAGATGATGCCCTTTGCCACCTCATCGCATTTCGTAATACCACCGAGAAGATTGACCACAATAACCTTAACCGATGGAACACTGCCGACCAGCCGGACCGCGTGCATGACCCGCTCGTTTTCGGCACCACCGCCAACATCGAGAAAATTTGCCGCTTTACCGCCATAGAACTCGATGAGATCGAGTGTGGACATGGTGAGCCCGGCCCCGTTTCCAATCACACCTATTGTACCGTTCAGTTCAACATACGAGAAACCATGCTTCTCCGCCTCCCGTTCGCGATCGGTCAGGTCGCGGTTGACCGTGAATCCCTGGCGCCCAAGAGCATTGTCATCAATAATAAGTTTGGCATCGGCCGCAAATATGCCATGGGGGGTAGAGACCAGTGGGTTGATCTCAGCGAGCAGTGCGTCCTTTTCAAGAAATACGCGATACAGCTTATTGATAATTGAACCAATCTCCCTGGGCGCTGTTCCGACCAGTTCCCGGAGCATGAACGGGGGGATATCCCGCATCAGCGGGTTCGCTGTCACCGTGCGAATCGCTTCAGGGTGCTCCTTTGCCGTAATCTCAATATCCACTCCTCCGGCCTCAGTAAAGAGGATGAGAGGTTGTTTGCTTGAGCGGTCAATAGTGATGGAAAGATAGTACTCGTGCTGGATGTCAAGCCGCTGTTCGGCCAGGATCTCCTTCACGGGCAGGCCCTTGATCTGCCTGCTGAAGAGTTCCCCTGCTATCTGTATGCCGTCTGCCTTACCGGCCATCAGGATGCCGCCGGCCTTTCCCCTGCCACCGACATCCACCTGCGCCTTAAGCACGAAGGCATCTCCCAGTGTACCGAGATGAGGGGTGAGTTCATCAGCTGATTTGATCAGGAATCCTGCCGGAACGGGGATCCCGGCCTCTTTTAGTACGTTCTTTGCCTCGTATTCGCGTAACTTCATGCCTTTTGCCCCCCGGGTGCTGCTCCCAGCTCAAGCCCCAGTTTCATCGCTTTCTGGTTGAGTGCCTCGGTGCCCTTGGGCACGGAGTCAAGAATTGCTTTTTCCAGCGCCGCTTCACTGACGACATGCGTTGACGCGACCAGTGCCCCGAGCATAACGATATTTGCCACAATATCACGTCCCAGGGTCTGTTTTGCCTCCCGTGTTGCCGCAATCTCGATATACCTGCACTGCGGACGGGAATACACAAGCGTGGAATCGACCATCATCACCGATTCTTTGCCTGCATCAACTCCATACTTCTCGAAGCCTTCCTGGGACATAATGACGTAGATATCGGGATTTGCGACCTTGGGAAAGAGGATGGGTGCATCATCAATGATGACCTGACTCATTGAAGCCCCGCCTCTGGCTTCCGGCCCGTAGACCTGCGTCTGGACTGCAAACTTGTTGTCATGCATCACGGCCGCCCGCCCGAGGATCACTGCGGAAAGGATGATCCCCTGCCCGCCGAACCCTGAGAACCTCACCTCGTGTCTCATCGTTTCACCCCCAGCGCAGGGCGGTTCCTGCGGACAAGTTCGCCAACGATATACATATCCGGGGGAATGTGCTCTCCCTGCTCCAGCAACCGGTCGCGTTTCGCTTTGAGCATCGAATGCGTGCGAAGATAGTCTACCTGGTCAGCAACCTGTTTGAACTTGTTCCTTCGCCCAAAAGCGGTAGGACACTGTACCAGCGCCTCTATAAATGAAAAGCCCGGAGTCTGTAAACCGGCGAGGACTGCTTTTTCGAGCTCTTTTACATGATAGGAGGTCCAGCGGGAGACAAAATTGGCTCCTGCAGCAATGGCGAGCTCGCAGAGGTCAAAGGGTGTTTCAGCACACCCGTACGGTGTTGTGGAAGAGAGGCACCCCAGCGGAGTTGTCGGGCTGCCCTGTCCTCCGGTCATCCCGTAAATCTGGTTGTTCATGCAGACCACGGTGAGATCGATATTTCGCCGGCACCCATGGATGAAATGGTTGCCACCGATAGCTGCCAGATCGCCATCACCCGTGAAAACCACAACGTTGAGGTCAGGGTTTGCGAGTTTTACCCCGGTTGCAAAGGCAATTGCACGCCCGTGGGTGGTATGGAGCGAGTCTGCAGCGATATAGCCGGGTGCCCGTGAAGAACACCCGATACCGGAAATAAAAACCGTTTCCTCTTTCTTCCAGGCCATCTGTTCGATTGCAGCGAGCGTGCAGTTAATTATTGTACCATTCCCGCAACCGGGACAGTAGATATGCGGGAGGCGATCCTGGCGGTACCAGTCCTCAAAACTCATCGGTACGCCTCCAGGCTTGCGAGCAGTTCTGCCGGGGTGTGCAGATCGCCGCCCAGTTTTGGCAGACTGATAACCGGTACATCCACGTGGCGCTCGATCTCGCGGGCGATCTGGCCCAGGTTCAGTTCAGGCACAAGGAACCGCTTCGCATGTTTGAATTCTTTCAGTGCGAACTCGGGGAACGGCCAGACCGTCCTGAGCCTCAAAAATCCTATGTTCTTGTCCGGATGATCATGCATTACCTGTTGCACCGTGCGCACAGGAGCCCCGTACGCGATGAAGACCTGCTCAGCATCGGGATTGAGAATTTCATAGTCTGCGACCGTGTGGCGGGCTGATTCAATCTTGTTCACCAGCCGCATAACAAGCGCTTCATGCAGTTTCGGATTTGTTGCACACGGGTATCCGCGTTCATCATGCGTCAGCCCGGTC
>CAYWHL010000203.1:0-1738 GCA_964457995.1 uncultured Methanoregula sp.
CGGGGGGTCTGCTCACCCTTAACCCGGATGTGAGTGATGTGGTGGACCGGTTCTCCATTCCGGTTGCGCATAACCTTCGACTTCTGGTTATGGGCGGGGTTAAGCAGGCCGGTGCCGGCTGCCTCTGTGCCGAGTATACCCTTATTAGCTCTATCCTCCGGCACATACGTCTCCTCAAAGACGATGTAATCCTTTTAGATACCCCGGCGGGTCTTGAGCATTTTGGCAGGGCGGTGGCTGATGGTTTTACCTGTGCGGTGGTTGTTGCGGACCCCTCTTACAATGCTCTATCCGTTGCACGGGAATCTGCTGCCCTCGCACGACAACTGGGAATCGGGCATATTCTTCTTGTCGTAAATCGTGCTGGCATCTCTGCGGATCGGGACAAAGCACATGAGCGGGCCGGGCATCTCGATGAATTCTCCCATGTGATGCTACTCTCTTTTGCTGCTGAAGTGCTTGCTGCGGAACCTGAAGTCTGCCCGCTCCTTTCAACCGAATCAGATTTCATGCGGGCAATCAAATCCCTCGCGGTAACCATTACCCATCAGTGCGAAGTCAATTCGCCGGAATTCCCGTGAGGGTGACAGATATCATCTACGGCCACCCCTCCACTCAGATATCGATGAGGATCCTGGAGTTTGTTATATCAAAGCCGATTTGTTGACAATCAAACCGAATTGTCAAACGGTTTTATTAATCCGGACATCTTCAGAGAATAACAGGGACTTTTTATGAAACGCGTCACTATCAACGCACTGGTCGATACCGGCTGCCTGATCACGTTCATCCCGTCTTTTGTCACCATACGGGTATTGTATTTCTTCCTGCCATCAGGAGGAGGAAGGCCCGTGCCCGAAGTGCCCCCGTTAAGATCTCTCCAGTGAGGGACAATCTCATTTCAGCCATTAACCAATGTTTAAGTATTTTCGCTCATATGAGTAATTACTGCTTCCCGCTCTGGGATGCTTGTGAGGAATTGATATGAGCAACGAACCCATGAAAATACCGGTCAATTATGTTGAGGCGTCTGAGACCCTGAAAAAAGTCCTGGATCTGAAAGGTTCTCCAATTGCGATCAAGCTCGCAACGAGCAAGGATGATATTCCCGCAGGAATGGTGGAACTGGATAAAACGATCCGGCACTGCTCGATGGTAAACCTTGCCCGTCAGGAAGGAAAAATATTCTTTGCCACATCCGGAAAACACGAGTGCAACGGGGGTGCGTGGGCACTGGGCCTCCGGGATCTGACACCGACATTAAAGACCGGTGATTTCTATTTTAAACTGGGAAAATATGACAGCGCCGCTGCCTGCAAGCGGACGATTGACAAGGTCCCCCATCTCGGTTCCGGGGACACGTATGCAACGCTGTACGCCCCGCTTGAAAAGACACCGTTTACTCCGCACGTCATCCTGATCGTGACGACACCCAGGAATATGCTCAAACTTGCCCAGAGCACGCTGTTCCGGCTGGGCGGCAGGATTCATGCGGAGTTCTCCGGTATCCAGTCAGTCTGTGCCGATACAACGGCCCAGACCTACTTAACCGGGCAGCCGAACTTCTCGCTCGGGTGCGATGGTTCACGGAAATTCTCCGGAATTGCTGACGACGAGATGGTAATGGGATTCCCGGCTGAGATGCTCCCGGAGATTTCAGCTGCACTGAAGATCGTGGTCGGTGCACCCGGTTCAAAATAGGATTTTTTTACCGGGGTTTTGGCAGAAGAGTGAATGC
>CAYWHL010000203.1:1838-3986 GCA_964457995.1 uncultured Methanoregula sp.
CATGAAAGTCTGTATCACGGCTAAGGGTCCATCACTGGAAAGTGAGTTCGAACATCATTTTGCACAGGCACCGTACTTCATTTTCTATGATACCCGGACCAGCACGCTAGATGCGGTCCGGAACGGTTTTATGGTGAGTAACACCCGGATCGGCCAGAATGCCGTGCGGTTACTGAAAATGAATGGGCTTGAGGCAGTGATCACCGGGAATATTGGCGAGAATGCTTGCGATCTTTTACTGGGTGCGGGGATTTCAATCCGTATGTCCAATGGCAAAGGCACGGTAAAAGACGTACTGGATGCAACACCATTGGATGAACCGTTTACCATGGATGGCTCATAACCGTGGATAAGCAGGTCAAAGACTTTTTTTCGGACTACCGGTGAAATGCGGGCATTCGTACTCATTTATTACGGGGACGGTCATATATCCGGTCATTGTCTACTTTTCAGACCATTATGACGGGCATCCTACCGGAACCTTTCATTCGACCTGACAGATAATGCATTATAGGATACAGCATCGAATCAGCCGGCCTTTGTTTCACTCTATGAATTAAAAGCAGACACACACGGTTTGATATCCGGAAACGGTATCCCATCAATCGTGTCCACATCCTCAATCTCAATGATATTCCCCTGAACATGTTCCCCTGAATACTGATGAGACGGACAATCGAGAGCCCGATCGCGTTTGGCCGCTTTGGTAACCGCATTGCAAATATCCCTTGAGCCTGAAACTATGGTTTTACTTCAAGGCTGTAACCGTGGTACTGGTGGAATGCATACATGAGGGAAATACGGAAAAAATCCATCCAGGTCCATAAGACCTGTGGCGAATTCCGGGCGGATCCCGATCCTGCCCCGCTGGGCTGGATCAACATCCCGGCAATATCGGTAAAGGGAGAATGAACGATTCCGATCGGTGCATACGACAATGGTACTGGATTATCCCCACGACTTTGCAGAGTAAAAATCATTCCTGATTGAGATTTGGTATCCAGTATAACACCGGTCCACTGGATACATTCCATCAAAGGGGAGATGTGCCAGGCCGCGTGAACGCCAGCAGGCGCACACCCGTAACCTGCTGGAATGTCGCACCCTGCCCGATATAATTGAGCACTGCCACCTCATCAATGACCCGTGAACCGGCGATAATGGTCGCCCCATGATCGAACAACACCGGTGAAAGGGGCGTACTTGGCCCCAGGATCACGACCAGCGCCTCCGGGCGGCACAGGGCAAGCAGATCGTCGAGGGTATGATTGATCAGGGCACTCGCAGTGAGCGCAACAACATCCGCCCGGGGGATCAGCCCGGCAGCGGCCTCTGCCGGGTTATCATCTCCGGTTGGATGCTGCTCGATCACCCACAGGTTCAAGGCAGCCTTGCGGAGCCGGGGAATGAAGGGGAAATGTCCCACAAGCGCAACATTCCTGCCTGCACCCTTGTTCATCAGCACCTCGGCAGCGTTCATCTCGACTGCGTTCTGTTCGTTCACTTCCAGAAGCGAGTTGATAGCGGCCACACCGATGCTGGCCTCCAGAAAATTCTCTGAATGTGCGTACCCGGCTAGCTCCTGCGCGCTCTTCTTATGCAGGTGCCCCACGTCCCGCACAACGGTCGTGTGATCGTGGGGTTTGCCCCCGGTGATTGTTGTAGCAAGACCACAATTTTTGCTGCATACGGCAGTCCAGTGGGCCCCGACCAGTACTGACCGCACAGGCACTGGTTTGTCCGGCAGGCTCTCAATCAGGTCGTCAATGACAGGATGGTTGCTCATACTTTTCTCCCCGAATTCCAGGTAGTTGTACGAAAAACACAAACAAACGGACGCATGCCGGAGATGTTTGTGGTTACCAGGGATTTCAGGATTGAGAGTATGATACGATCCTTTAAATGATTTATGCGCATATGAGTATTAATCAAAGGTTGAGATCATGAAAATTTGTTTTACCGCACAAGGCGCAACCCTCGAATCCCCCGCAGAGGACCGGTTCGGGCGTGCGCCGTATTTTATCGTTGTTGAAAGTGAGAACGGATCATTTGAAGCGATCAAGAACCCGTATGCCGATGGCGGGGGCGGCGTGGGTCCCAAGGCAGCGCAGGTTCTCATCGAGAACAATGTCAAGGCACTGGTCAGCG
>CAYWHL010000204.1:0-3984 GCA_964457995.1 uncultured Methanoregula sp.
GCATTAATCATGGATATCGTATATACCATCTGGCTCCGGAATATGAAACGCTATATCCGTTCCAAAAGCCGGATCATCGGCAGTATCAGCATGCCGCTCTTTTTCCTGCTCTTTTTAGGCTTCGGCCTGAATTCTGTCGTTCAGTTGCCCGGCATGGGGGGAAACTATCTCGTGTTCCTGATCCCGGGCATGGTCGCCATGAGCGTGCTGTTTACATCTGTTTTTTCCGGGATCCAGATCATCTGGGACAAACAGTTCGGCTTTTTGAAAGAGACGCTTGTTGCGCCGGTCTCACGGCTTGAGATCATGGTAGGCCAGACCCTTGGCGGGGCAACAACCGCAGTCCTCCAGGGATCCATGATCCTTGTCCTGTCAGTGTTCATCGGGTTCCGGATTTCAAATCCGGTTGGCTTTCTTATGGCCCTCGGATTTATGGTCCTGATCGGCATATCGTTCACCGCGTTTGGTATTGCGATTGCATCACGGATGGAAGATATGACCGGGTTCCAGCTCATCATGAATTTTGTTGTCTTCCCGATATTCGGCCTGTCCGGGGCACTCTTCCCCATCAGCTCATTGCCGGCGTGGATGGGACCGGTCACCCTGCTCGATCCCCTGACGTATGGTGTGGAAGGGATCCGTTACGGTCTTACCGGGGTTTCGCAGATTAACCCGCTGGTCTGTGGTGCGGTTATCGGGAGTTTCACCGTAGTGATGACCATACTCGGGGCATTCCTGTTCAGGAAAATCAGGCTCTGAATGACAGTAACACCAGCCCTTTTATATACGCCATTTTTACAATAGCGCCGCCAGGCCCGGCCAGTAGTCTGCTTTTTTTAAAAATCCGGCCTGCTCCCGGATTATCGCCGGATAGAATTCCGTATCCCGTTCATCAGTCCCTGAAAAGAATCCCGGTATACGCCCACCAGCTGACGGACAAAGACTGCAAGTCCCGGGATGATCCGGCACAATCCCCACACCATCGCAAAGAGCGCAACAACCGCGATCGCCTCGGCAAAGATGTTGTGTGCCCAGAAGAAGTCTGCACCGTCAGTTGCAGACGGGCGGGGGTCGGGGAATGAGGTAAACCACGTGTTGGATACCGCGATGAAGACGACACTGACCCGGAGCAGGTTGAGTACCCACAGGGTCGGCACCACGAGAAAAACGGTTGCCAGCACCTGCCGGAGGGAGAGCTTCTCCACGCCTAATACGACCCCGAGCAGGATCGCTATCGCCATAAGGCCCGTGCACCCGACAACGATCTGGTTGACAAACCCGTTCTCGTATATGATGTCCCATGCCAGCAGTTGCGGGTGGTGGCCAAAGGCGGTGATGAGGAAGAAGACCTGGTTGACAACTGTCGAGATCAGGGCATCGCGGAGGCTCGGGACGAGGGCAAACGGCACGAAGAAGAGTGTGGCTGCTGCCGCGGTCCGCGAGAGTTGCAGGATGACCGGGTCGTCCTTCAGGAGCTGTTCCACGGTGACCGCAAGGAAGGGCAGGGAAAGGAGGGCTATCGCAGGATACAGGATATTATTTTCTGAAAGATATGCCGGCACATTGGTGATGAGGTTGAGTACCATGCAGCTCCAGCCGGCAATCGCTGCATACGTCCGCTGCTGCCGGAGGGTCAGGAACAGGACAAACGAGACAAAAGCTCCAAGGACCAGGATATCGCTCATGAGGGTACCACAAAATTCAGTCGCTTCTTAGAAGATTACGCACAGGTGTATTATCCCTGTGGTTCTGAGACAGGGTTCAATTTCGGCGAGATTTGCGGGCTCCGGTCTTTGTGCTGGAAGCATTCCTGCTTTTGATACCTGGCTTTCTTTGTGTTTACCATCAGTTTAATGCTTGTAAAAATACCCATCAGGATTTTTTTTAGTTATCTGTCAAAGTACCTGTCAGTCTCCAGAGTACTGATTAAGCAACTATCATGTTCCACGATTACGGTCAAAGTAACGTTCAATTCTTCCGCATATTGTCTCAGTCAAGCTCCCCCCAAATCACTGTCAAAGTACCTGTCAATTTCCCCGATTTTTATCAAAGTGATTGTCAATCATAAAACCTTCTGTTTCATTCATATCGATATTAAATTCCAGGGAGCACTATTCAGGGGATTTTTTCCTTTTCGTGCAAATTCCTGTCGTCATGCTGTTGCTTGAAAATCCGAACCAACAAAAAAAACGGTTAATGAGATCAACCCTTGCTGTCAAAAATATAGAAGTCAGGGAATAGCGCTTCGGCAGACGCAAATGCATCCCATGCTCTCGTCAACGTATTCCAAAACCGATTATCATCGTTTCTGACAACAGTTCAGCACCAGAAATCCGCCCGTGCTCATCATTCATTTCACGCAGTCAATATCCGGTGAATAGGGCTTGATATCCACTACCGGTGTACCATCAAGCGCATCGAGCCCGCGGACACGAAGGATGTTCCCCTCCCGCCCGAGCAGGTCAACCACCGAGAACGCCAGTGGATTGGGGCGGTTGGGTGACCGGGTGGCAAATACCCCGTGCTCGATCTTCTCATGCGGGGGTGTTGCACGGAGCATTGTCCTGTCAGCCCGGTCAAACCATGAAAGGATGATCAGGTGTGATTTTTTCTCAACCTCTTCAAGCCCGGAAAGGTACTGCTCATCGATCACGATCTCCGAAACAGTATCCGACAATCTCCCCTGCCGTGGTGCATCCTTCCTCTCCTTGTAGGGAGACTTCACATACCCAATCGGACGGATTTCAAAATTCATGGTTTTTAGCATCCAAAAAAAGGGGAGACCTTTATGCTCTCTTCGCGGGATTCGTGCCTTCAGCGCACGGGATGCAGATGCATTTCCCGTCTATCTTCCTTGTTTTTGCATCGGCAACAGACTCACCGCAGCACTCACAGGTGACCGAACTAAAAATCCGGGCTTTCCCGGGGGCATCCATCGTGATCTTCTCAACTTTCAGGATCTTCTCTGCAGGTGCATGCAGTACATCCACCGTTGCCTTGTGCATCAGCTCGTGGAACTGTTCCCCTTCCTTTTCCGAGACTTTTCCGGAGAAGACCCTGGCACGAAGTGCCGCAAAATCCCCGGTTTCGGTCGCTTCGTTCCGGTGGAACGTGACCCGGACCGCGTTGCCGTCCTTCCTGTTGTAAAAGGTGAACGCGTGCTTGCCATAATCGTGGATGATCAGGTTGCCCTTGCCGGCGGTTGTCCCGGCAATGACCTGGATCGCGTCAACACCACAGGCGTCGGTCTCGCAGATGGCGACAAGGTCTTCATCTTCCGGCCGCGTAACGCCGAGTGCTTCCATTGCAGCAGTTGCTGCCCGGTAGCCGGAGGCAAGGCCCGGGCAGGAATGACCGTGGAAGCGGATGCAGTCATCGAATGTTGCCAGCTGAGGTGTATGGTGATGGTGGGTGTGCATTTCTCTCTCCTACGTGATCTTACAGGCGCCCGGTATTACACAACGGACGCCACCGAGTTCTCCAATTATGACCGGGAGGCCGTACACGTCCTCAATGACGGCTGGGGTGACAATATCATGATTGCCGTGGATATACACGGTTCCGTTTTTGATGAAAATGAATGTATCTGCAAACCGCAGGGCCTGGTTCAGGTCATGCATGGTCATAATGGCTGCAATCTTATGGTCCCGTACTACTTCTCGGATGGTATTGAGGATCTCTACCTGATTTTTTAAGTCAAGATTACTGGTCGGTTCGTCAAGCAGCAGAACCTTGGGCTCCTGGACAAGTGCCCGGGCGATGGCTACTTTCTGGAGCTCGCCGCCGCTCATCTCATCAATATAGGTAAGGCGGAGGGCTTGCATACCGAGCCTGGTAAAGATGGCGTCCACGATGGCGAGATCGCGATGTGCGACATCCCAGCCGATATGCGGGCGACGGCCGAGCAGGACTGCATCGAACGCGGTCACGCGCCCGGTCTCCACCCGCTGCGGGACATAGCCGACCCGCCGGGCGATATCCATG
>CAYWHL010000205.1:0-3968 GCA_964457995.1 uncultured Methanoregula sp.
GCAGCTGGACAGGCGGGGTGTTCATCGCTTCACTTCCACGGTTGCATGACGGTGAGCCCAGCACTGGATGTTGACGGCAACCGGCAGGGATGCCGTATGGCAGCCGGCGGTCTTCACCTTTACCGCAAGAGCGGTTGTGTCACCCCCCAGTCCCATCGGGCCTATCCCCAGGCGGTTCACTGCATTGCAGATCTCCTGCTCGAACGTTGTCATGGTATCTACCGGCAACAGGAGAACTTCTTTTGCAAGCGCTGCAGCACCATCAAATGTACTCCCAATCCCGACGCCAAGCACTACCGGCGGACAGGGTCTTCCTTCAGCCTTCAGCATGGTCTCAACAATAAACCCTTCAATCCCGTACTGGTGGGATGGCAGCAGCATGGTAATCCCTGATACATTCTCGGCGCCCGCACCCTTGGGCAGGACAGTAACGGTGAAACTTTCTCCGGGTTGTACATGGATCGCCGGCATTCCCTGGCCGGTATTATCCCCGGTATTGTGCCGCGAGAGCGGATCCACTACATTGGGGCGCAACGGTATTTCCCGGGTTGCACGGCGGACACCTTCTGCAACTCCTTCATACAGGCCCCGGGTCAGGGGGACATCGGGAGGGATAGTCAGGTACACGACCGGGACACCGGTGTCCTGGCAGAGAGGTACACCGAGCCGCTCTGCCTCTTTTATATTTTTTAAGATATTCGCAAACTCGCCACGTGCTACCGGGTTTGTCTCGGCAGCGGCTGCCTTCCGGATCACCCGTATTACATCCGGCGGGAGGCGGATGACGGCCTCGCGGTACGCCTGGAAGGTTGCATCAGCGAGGGCTGACCAGAGGGGATCGTTATCTGGTTTCTGCATTCATGTATACTGAAGAGCGGAGGGTAATAAAGAGATTGGGAAAGAACCCCGCAGGCAAAGGATCCGTTCTCCTTTCCTGCAGGATATACTCCAGCCAGGCGACCGGTGAATTTTAAAAAAAATAATCAGATTTGGGGGTACGCAAGCGGGCTATCAAATACCTTATAGGTTTTCCCCAGGCTGGTGATGAACACGGCAACCTGATCAACACCTCTGGAACCGTCCATAACCAGCTCATCATAACGGCGAGGTTTCAGTATACCGTCATTCATGTATTTTTCTTCAACGGTTCCATCTGAACGGGTAACCCGCATCATGATATTCTGGACATACCCTTCTCCCTGGCCACCATAAAAAAGCAGGTGAATAGAAGCATCCGGTCGTTGTTTCTCGACATGGATGTCAACATTTTGTTCGTAAGGAATGGTTTCCACTGATTGTGGTAACGGTACTACCGTGGCAGTTGATGGAGATGTTGTTGTCGGTGGTGGTGTCGGGACGGTTGTTTCGATGGGGTTGATCTTTGCCTCTGTGGGGCTTGTACAGCCGGCAAAGAGTGCACAAAACATGAGCACAAACGTGGCTGCCAGAAATACGGTGCATTTCATGAAGAATGCCTTTGTTCTTTTTATATTTCCGATTTGCGCTCCTGGAGTTATTAAAAAAATTGCTCCTACCAGAGATATGGAAAAAGCCGGTAACGGACATTCTGCATATATGCCCGGTATCCTTCCAGTTCCCGGGCGAGCATCTTTTCTTCCCCCACTACCCGTGCCATCAGAAGAATGGTCAGGGCAAGACCGGCAATGATCCCATAGGATGACCCGAGGAGAAGGGGAGTACCAAGAAACATCAGTATCCCTCCAAGGTACATGGGATGCCGCACAAACCCGTATACTCCGGTCGACACCACCCGTTGCTTCCGGTCTTCCTGTATCCTGACAAGGGGAGACAGGAACGTGTTATCGGTGTATGACCGGAAGAACAGGAAAAACGATCCAACCAGCCCGGCTCCCCCGAAAACTTTCAGCCACAGGGGGAAAAGGGGAGACCATCCAAACCGTTTTGCATCCAGCGGCATGATGACGATCCAGGTGACAAAGCCAATCACGAGCCCATAGACTACATACCGGTCCCAGGTTTCCTGGTTACCGGTACCGGGCTGCTTGTACCGTTCCTCAAGCAATGCCGGATCTTTCCGGTAGAGGTACAGGATTGTCGAATAACAGAGGACAAGAAACCAGATGCTGAAGATCCATCCTTCGGTCCAGGCTAAATCTCCGGAAAGGACGAGGAGGATGACAGGGAATAACAGGATGTACAGGAATGCGAAGGCGATCTTCTTATCCATGCGTAGTGTATTGGAGGTCGGGAGTATTATGAACCTGTCTTTAAAACAATACCTTTTCACGGGATCGCTCAGAAGGGGAAAGGAGGATCTTAGAGAATAAAACCGTCATTCTCAGTGCCGCTGGCTTTTCGATCCTTCCCTGTAGCCAAAGACCCGATCCGGAAAACCTGTAGTGCTCCCAAAACAGCCCTTCTTTTCCCCACGACCGTGCTACCCTCCCATGCACCCCCGGTTTTGCCTCCCAAAAGCGTACATTAGCGTACATTTTCCTCCAAGAATTGCCTTCTGTTTGCCTTAAATCAGGAGATAATAGCGTGTTTCAGAATCATGTGCCGGAATTCGCCATTTTGTGCAACCTGCTATGATCCAAAGAGTCGTTTTCTGCCAAAAGAAGCCTGAAATGACCCCGGAATGGGGGGTGCGGGATACCCTCACCCAGGGTGCCTGAAAAAGAGGATCATCCGTCGTCAAACGACGAGAAACAGGGGTATTATTGCTTCATCAGCAGCGCAGCCCGGCTCATCAGGACCTTTGGTTGTTTTTCCACCATGAATCCTGCTCTCCGGGCATGTTCAAGAGTATCATCAAATGCTTTTTGTGAGACATGGATTACCGGCTCCACGATGAGGTACCTGCTTCCCGGGTTCAGGAGCCCGAAAACTTCTTTGAAAAATGCATCCCGGTCCGGTACTTCATGGACCATGTAGAACGACAGGATGAAATCCGCATTCTTATCGATTCCGATTGCCCCGGGTGTGCCCAGGTGGAACAGGATGCGACCGGCCAGGCCTGGTTTTTCACTTTTCTTTTTTACCCGGTCGAGCATTTCCTGCTGGACATCGATAGAGATTACGAGGCCCCGCGGCCCGACCATCTTTGCCATGGCAAACGTGAAGAAGCCCGGCCCGCACCCAATATCCATGACGGTCATACCGGGTCTGATATAATCACCGACAATTTTCCTGGGATTCTGGAATATGCTACGGAATACGTTGTCGAGTACTGCTGCCGTCCATGGCGTATAGGGACAGATATCCCCGTAGAGCTGTTTTGTCTGTTTTGTTTCCATCGTGCACCTTTTTGTTAAGTTAATTAACCATTTAAAGAAAGAAAAAATTTACTGCTGGTCCTGCAGGAATTCGTCAGCAGTCTTTTCGATTGCAGTGAGGAATTGTGTCAGGAACTGGAATTGTTCTTCGGTCACTGGCCCGAGTTTCTGCTGCATGAGTGCGTAAATCTTTGTATGAAACTGTTCGTGGCCGAGATACGCAATAGTACCGCGGGGAGTCAGCCGCAAGCGGATCTCCTTGTCATTATCAGGATCCCGGTATTTCTCCACAAGGTCCTTACTCACCAGCCTGGAGATCATCTGCGAGACAGCGCTCCTGGAAATCCCAAGGAGCCCGGCGAGGTTCGTACCATTGATGTCCTTATGCATACCGATTGCCATGATGGTATGGATCTCGGAACCGTGGAGCAGGTCACCGGAACCAAAATCTTTCGGACACTTCTCCACCTCATCCATTTTGTTGAGGATCCGGATCCAGGATTCCGATAATTTCAGTATGTCTGGACTGTGTACCATTATTTCTCCGCTTCGCTGTTTTATTGCGCTATATATTGTTAAGCAGATTAACTATAAATTGCTTTTCTCCAGAGCCAGGGAACCTATCCGCAAAAATCTGCGATGCCCAAAAACGGTCGTCTTTTCCCCGGCCCCATGCCGGACCCCCCGGCACCTACTTTTCCGCCTTCCAAA
>CAYWHL010000206.1:0-3949 GCA_964457995.1 uncultured Methanoregula sp.
GTTATGCCAAGCATTGTTTCAAGCACATGTTTCTGGAGAATCAAAACATCAAGTGTATTATGCGCGGGTTCACAGGAATCAACCGGTCGGGTACACTCATACCAGTGACCGGAAAGGTACATGTGGAATACATGAAATTTATCGTAAAAGCGAATCTTTGGAGGGATGTTGTATCCGCTTCCATCAACTGCTCCATATCGTTTGACATCGAACCAGTCTTTGAGGCGGTTCATGAAAGTTTCAGGAGTAAACGTGCCCAGGTCTGTAAGCAGCCGGCTGTAACCATGGATCTTAACCCGGTCATGTGCGAACATAACTCCCATGAACCGCGTCACTTCACCGTCTGCAGGCTTCCCGACAGCGATACGGCGATCAACAACATTCAGTGCGGCTTTTGCCCGGTGATGACCATCAGCGATATAAAGCGAGGGTACTGAAGAAAAGTAAGCTTCGAGCTGATCGAGAACTCCCTTGTCAGTGATCTGGAATATCTGGTGATGTATTCCTGTGTCTGTAGTAACTTCTGCATCCGGTGCTTTTGACAGACTGACAAGTGATTCAATGAAGGAAAAAATATCCCCGCAATTCCGGTACAGGAGAACTACCGGGCCGTTATGTGCCTTGACTGCCTCAATGTGCCGTGTCCGGTCCTTTTCCTTATCATATCTGGTTTGTTCATGCCGGCGGATGCAGTTTTTTCTGTACTCATCAACGTCAAGACAACAACAGAGCCCGACAAATGTGTCTCCCTCCTGACAGACACGATAGATATACATGCCGGGTTCTGGATCTTTTTTCATACGCCCGTCGGATTGAAGCGCGATGAAATTTTTTAAAGCCCGTTGATATACACGGGCATCATCAGGAGCGAGTTCGGGCAATTCAGCGTCCGGTCGGCTCACGCGCAAAAAGGTTCCGGGATTTTTTGCAATGATCGCCCGTACCTCATCAGCGGTCACGACATCGTACGGAACAGCCGCGATAGCAGACGCAGCCGAACGATCGGGGCGCACTCCTGTAAAACGATAAATCCTGACCATGTATCCCACTTTTCCCGCGAAAGAGAATTAGCCTGTCCTCATAGTTGGGTGTGCTACCATATATTTTCCCGCACCATGCCGTGGGATAAATGCTATGTAGGAAAAAGAGATTAATGATGATGGGGTCTGTCTGATGATCCGTTCCCACGATCTTGCCATCTACCCATTACCCAACATCCGACGGGCGGTTCCCGCGGATATTCCGGCGATCGTTGCCATTGAAAAAGAATCATTTATAGACCCGTGGGAACCCGAAGTCTTTCTTGAAGCGTCCACCTACTTTCCGACTACGTATTTTGTTGCAGTTTGCGACGGGGTTGTAGCCGGTTTCATTATTGGCGGTCTGGAGAATACCGGTGAAAATATCTACGGGCACCTGTGTAACTTTGGCGTGGACACAACGTACCGCCGCAGGGGGATCGGGAAACTACTCGTGAGGCGGCTCGAGCACCAGTTTTCGCTCGAACTCGCGACAGGTGTCCAGCTTGAAGTACGGGTCTCCAACACGGCCGCGCAGAGATTCTACCGCAGGCTGGGCTACCGGGACGTCTTTATCATTGAAGGTTATTATTCCAATGGGGAAGATGCCATCGTGATGATGAAATGGTTCAGGTTTTAACCGCGCCCAAGCTGCTGATGTGCCCGTGCAAGATGCTGGGCGGCAAGGGCACCAAGCAGTGATATCTCACCGGCCAGCACACCTGCCCCAATGATCTCCCCCAGTTTTCTGGCATTGATTCCGGGAGGATTCCCGCTGCCCGCTACGCCGAGTATCTGCAGGCACTCATGCTGCGTTTCCAATCCTGTTCCTCCCCCGACAGTACCTACCGGTAGTGAAGGGAGGGTCACTGACACATATGCACCTGAATCCGTGAGATCCACGGTCGTGATGCAGGTGCTGCCGTGAACCGTATGAGCAGGGTCCTGCCCGCAGGCGATGAACATTGCAGCGACAATATTTGCTGCGTGGGCGTTGAATCCCATTGAGCCTGCACGGGCTGATCCGACAAGATTTTTTCGGTAGTTCACTTCTGACAGGCTTTTTGCGTCCGTTTTTAAGATCTGGCTGATGAAATCATGTGAGAGTGCAATACCTGCAACAACACTTTTTCCCCGCCCCATTATACCGTTAATCGCTGCGGGTTTTTTATCGGTACACATATTGCCTGAAAGGGCAATGAGCCGCGCACCGGTTCCCTGCTCGACCAGTTCCGCTACCTTGGCACTTGCGATTGTTACCATGTTCATTCCCATGGCATCTTTTGTATCGAATTCAATCCTGACAAAAACACTCGTGCCTGCAATGTACGTGACAATATCTGTCATTTTTCCATGGGATGTTGTACTTTCTGCAGCCGCGCGGAGGTCATCGCGGTGCTCTTTTACCCAGTCTGCGACCTGTTTTGCATGCACGATACTGTCTGCGGCAAAAACTGGTGCCCGTGTCATACCATCATGAAGAATGCGCACCTGTGCTCCACCAGCCTGGGTGATTGCGCTGCAGCCACGGTTCACGGAAGCGACGAGCGCGCCTTCCGTTGTTGCAAGGGGGAGATAGAAACTTCCGTGCGCGTATTCCCCTTCCACGAGAAGCGGGCCTGCTACACCGACTGGTACCTGCACAGTGCCAATCATATTTTCGCAGTTGCGTTTCACTACGCGCTCAATCTCTATTGAGAAAATGCCGAGATTCTCAAGTGTCGTGCCGGTTTCCTGTTCAATATATCCCCGCCGGACCCGTATTGCATCAAGAGGCGGGAGTTGTTTTTCCAGCTCGTAGAGTTTACACGTGCCATTCTTCAGTTTTGTATACATGACCTCATCCTTCTCAGTATCACGACCGGATCCCTCTCCGCGGATCGAGTCACCGCGGTGCTCCGCATCATCAGCCATGAATAGTGGTACATCGTATAAATTTATGATACAGGTGGTTACGTGTGATCGTGGAGCAATGGTGTATCCGGGTGCCTTCACGAAAGGGGGAGGAGATGCGCCAGGCGCTGATACGGGAGGGTTCGCTCGATACCTCGCTCAAGGTCCTGCAGGACGGCGATATGCTCATCATTCCGGTCCTCTGCGAGCGCGAAGGTGCCGCCCGGCACGAGTTCGAATCGCACCCGGGCCGCGAACAGTTCCCCCGGCATGAGCTGGTCGGCGGGATCGCGATCCTGCAGGAGAATGACCCGGCAGGGGCTGAAAAGATTCTTGCATCGCGCCCGTCGCTCCACACGGCCGTGTACGCGAAAGGGGAGGTGAGTGGGGAGTACCGCACCCGCGAGTTTGTGATCCTTGCCGGCATCCCGACGACCCGGACACAGGTGACCGAGCACGGGCACCGGTTCACGGTCGATCTTGCCGGGGCCTACTTCTCCGCCCGGCTCTCCACAGAGCGGCAGCGCATCCTTGCACAGGTGGAAAAAGACGAGATGATCCTCGATATGTTTGCAGGAGTCGGACCGTTTGCGATCACCCTTGCTGCAAAGGCAGCGTTCATCGTCGCCACCGATCTCAATCCGCAGGCAATCGTGCTGATGCTGGAAAATATTGCGCAGAACCGGGTAAAAAACGTCCTCCCGATGCTCGCGGATGCCCGACGGCTTGCAGAAATCCTGCCATGGAAATTCGACCGGATCGTCATGAACCTGCCTCTTGCCGGCACGGAATTCCTGCCCGAAGCGTTCCGGCTGTGCAGACCCGGTGGCATGATACACTTCTATTCGCTGGTGTCCGGAAAATGTGAGCATACCCACCGCATCCAGGATCTGGGTGGGGTCGTGCTTTCCGAGAGGGAAGTCCGGTCGTACTCGCCCGGGCAGTGGCATGCAGTGTATGATGTACTGGCGGAAAAAGAGTGATTATGTATCATTTTTATAAAAATCTGTGTCTTTTTACTGATTTTTAAGAAATAG
>CAYWHL010000207.1:0-3945 GCA_964457995.1 uncultured Methanoregula sp.
GTTAAAAAATATCCTGCACTACCCTAGAAGGAATTCCCCCGTTTTTCGCCCAGTAATGGACAGGACGACCGTAACCAGCTCATCCCATTTTCTCATGATCAGGAACTGCAACCGGAAGGATCAGTTGTCGTATATGGTCTGCCTTGTCTGACGTGGTAAGGATCAGGGGCGAGTCGTTTTCCCTGAGCACGGTACTTCCCCGGGGGACGAACTGGTCCCGGCCTTTCCTCTTCATGGGGATTGCTTGTCTGTTCTTAAGTAATCTTTTTTATATGATCCAACGGTATTACTGAACAGGAGAGGTATATGTTCGAAAAAGTACTGGTAGCCCTGGATTTTTCCGCTCACTCCCAGACAATCCTTAATTGCATCAGTGAGATCCCAGGATTAAAGGAAGTGGTGCTCCTGCACGTAGTTGATGCGTCATCTCCATCACGGCACGGGTGGACACACGATCCCGGCATCGAAAACGCCAGGATTCTCATATCTGAGAAAAAAGAGTATCTTGAGAAGCTCGGATTTACGGTTATTACCAGCGTTGACGTCATTGTAAATGTAATAACGCAGGGAACGGTCCCCCAGGCGATCGTTGAAGCCGCTGAATCCCATAATGTGTCCCTTATCATCACCGGTGCCCGGGGACAAAACCCGATAGCAGAATTACTGCTGGGCAGCGTATCCTCCTCTGTTCTCCGCAATGCACCCATGAGTGTTCTCATCATGCGTCCGGATCCGGTTCAAGGTATCGGGTCGGCAACCCGCAACCCGCTGTTTTCAAATGTGCTTCTACCAACGGATTTTTCAAAACCCGCCGATGATGTGATATCGGTTTTAAAAACATTTGAGGGAATGAAAAAGATCGTACTCCTGCATGTTGTAAGCCGTGCAGAATCCAAACCAGAGATTAATGATTGCGTTGCAAATGCCCAGGACCGACTTGCAAAATTACAAACGGATCTTACTGCTGCCGGTATTGTAGCAACATCGCATGTCCGTGTCGGTGATCCGACAGAAATGATCCTGTCTGTCGCAGAAGAAGACAATGTATCACTTATTGCAATGAATGCTCATGGCACGGACTGGCTGCGGGAGATACTGCTCGGAAGTACCACGTTCACGGTTGTGCGAAGGACAAAGAGACCGGTTATGGTTATCAGGACCGGGCAGGAAACCTGAAAGAAACCAAAGAGACGCCGGATCGCAGGAAATCTTCCTGTAACTTTCCGGCATTAATACATACAACGAGAATGAGAAGCACAAACAGGGCAACTCCTTCTATCCAAAATTAGAAGCTGATATATCAAGTACCGGCTGCGGGTCTTGTTCCGGATCCCGCAGCAACGGTTCAGAAGTTTTTACCACGTGGAGAAGGGTAACTTTTCTGACACCGGGAATATCTCTTACATATCCAAGTATTCTCTGCGAATCGGGAGATAGATCCGTTGGCAGAAGTACTTTTTTTAAACATGTCAACGCTCTTTGAAATATACATGGCATTCCCGTTATTTAAGGGGGTGGCAGGGAATGAGGAAATCGCCCGGCTACCTGGAAAAGAGCAATAGGGAAATCTGTCTGCCCCTTTCAGATTCCGGGATGGATTTTCCCGCTCAATAAAAACGGGAAATTAATATTTCAAGGATGACTCTGATTGTTCCTATTCTCATTTTTTCGAAGTATGTTTTACAAGGTTCTCAATCATTTTCTTCCTTTCCTTCATGTGCCTGCAGGTGATCATTATTTTCCGGTTTTTTTACTTTCGTATCATCCGGGTGAGCATGGGCAGGTCGGATTTTTCACCGGGTTATTTCCCTTCGTCAATGCAGGTTCCCCTGGCATCATAAGTGCAGTACTCTCCCTTATAGAACCAATTCCGGTACACGATCGGCGTGATCAACGTAGTGAGCAGGCTCATGAGTACGATCACGACATAGACTCCCTGGCCGATTACTCCGGCTTCCAGCCCTATGAGGGCGACGATCATGGCCACCTCCCCCCGGGGTGCCATCCCAAATCCGACAATGAGTGCATCCTTATTGCACAGTCCCATCAGGCGGGCAGGAATGCCACACCCGATCACTTTTGTTAGGATCGCAACGATGGTAAGCACGACAAGGAAGATCACGATCTCCGGAGTCATTGCATGGAAATCTACGAGAATTCCGAGCGAGACAAAGAATATCGCTGCAAAGATGATCTGGAGATACTCAGCCCCTTCCTTCAAGCTCTTGCTATGGAAGAGCCGGACTCCTTCAAATGAAACACCGGCAATGAATGCCCCGACAATGGCTGACAGCCCGACAGCCTCAGCGAGCATGGCATAGAGAAAGGCCATCATCATCGCAAAGATGAAGATGAACTCCGGGTATTTACCAACAAATGATGTTGCGTCCAGTCGTTCGAGAGAGCGGCTGATAACCAGGAGCCCGAATGCACCGGCGATCACAATGAAGGCGATCGCTTTTATCGCGACAAGGGCAATGCCACCTGCTGATACGGTGCCAGTGACAACATCGGTGCTTATCGCAAGCACAAGCAGGCTCAGCACATCATCGATCACTGCCGCACCGATGATCGCTTTTGCCGCTTCGGTCTGGAGTTTTCCCAGTTCTTTGAGCACATTGGCCGTGATTGCGATACTGGTTGCCGTCAGTGCCGTTCCAATAAAGATCGCACTGGGCATATCATACCCAAAGAGCTGCGCGAGCCCGTACCCGCCAATCCACGGGATGATAACCCCGACAGCGGCTATAATCCCGTTCCGTAATGACAGGATATCCTTTAAGCTGAATTCGAGACCGATCACAAAGAGTAAAATGACCGCACCCAGGTGCGCGAGACCCCTGACAAAATCCGTGTAGGTGATCCAGCCAAGCAGGCTGGGACCGACAACGATACCGACGAGAATTAACCCGATGACGGCCGACTGGTTGATGCGCGAAGCGATCAGGTATCCGCCGAGAGCCACGAACAAAAGCAGGCTCATCTGGAATTCAGGCGATGTGAATAAATTATCCATTGGCACTAACTTGGGAAAGAGAGTAAAAACCTTTTGCGGTTTTTTATTGAGATCTCACATTCTTTTAGGATCGTGCAGGCTAATCCCCATCAATTCATTGGTGGGATACAGCCGTAATTCGTGTCAACCGCAAACCTGATTTCATATGGTGAACATATAATTATACAATGACCAAGCAGAATCATTGGATTTCATCATACGGGTGTGTATACAATGTTAATTACCACTTTGTATGGTCAACGAAATACCGCAGAAAGGTTCTGGTTGGGGATATTGCAGAACGTTTGAAGGATCTGCACAAGTCCATTGCATCTGACAAGGGATTTGATATTGCTGTTCAAGAGGTTCAACCGGATCATGTCCATCTATTCATACGAGCACACCCTAAGTTTTCACCGTCAACAATTACTAAAATTCTAAAAGGAATCACTGCCAAGAAACTGTTTGAAGAGTACCCCGAACTGCGTTTAAAAACTCTGGAAAGGTCACTTGTGGAATCCGTCATATTACATTGGAACCTGTGGTGACATGGTCCCACTCATAACCCCGAAAATGGTCATCCGGGTCTATTTCAGCCCCCGATTGCCCGGAACGTGAACTTCTCGACCGGCCTGTTCAGCGGGTTTTTTGGGGTGTTTTTTCAAAAGTTCCTGTTCTGGGCTTTATACGGGATTCCGGAGATTTTGCGAAGGAGAAAACCGGCCTGTTTGGAGCTGTTTGGATAGAGGATCGGGAGGTAGGGGAAGTTATCCCATGCGGCGGGGGTTTTTGGGAACCGGGGGGCTGTTTTGGATCCAAACTTTTCCGCTCTCAATAGACGGCATTACACTCTATCAGATACCTGATCACCTGAGGTGACATGGTCACACTCATGACCCCGAAAATGGTCATCCGGGTCTATTTCAGCCCCCGATTGCCCGGAACGTGAA
>CAYWHL010000208.1:0-3937 GCA_964457995.1 uncultured Methanoregula sp.
GTCTAAACCAACAAAAATAACAGACCTGTTTGTTAAGATCATTTCTGAGAGGTTATAGAGGATCACCTGAGTGATTCCCCGAACTTCCTTTTCATGATAGAGAATTCAGTTTCACCCTTGTTTTTTGATGATATCTTTCTTGAGATCAATGATCCTGTATCTCTTTTTTTGCAATTTAAGGTAAGAATCAGGGCCATTTCATTTTTACAGAAAGTTCGTCCTGCGCCAAATATTATCCATTCGGGGCGATTATTAAAATCAAATCGTTCAAGAAAATCCTCTGGTTCATCATCTATCAGGTTCCCCATGTCATATTGAATGCATTTTTCATTATAAATTTGAAGTGCTTCGGTTATATTGTCATTTAATTGTTGTAACTCAAAAGAAAACACTTTACTGTATTTTTTTCGTAATCCTCGCTCATGCAAATAATTAGTACCCCAACTTAAAACGAACCCGATAATAACACCAACCACTACAGAGGCGATTGATCCAATGAAATCGATTGCCATTTTTTTCACTTCTAAACTGGATTTAGTTCATGCTGAAATAATAATTTGTTCCATCCAAACTCAATCCATCAGTATCAATCTTCACATCTGGTAGTACTGCCAGGGAATTGCATTCCCTGATAACACTTTCACCCTTCACCTGCATACTGTTGATACCTTCAAGGCCCCGCTTGATGATCAATGGATAGCCAATACACGAGCTGCCGAGTTACCTGTCACCATTGCAGCCATGTGTGGATATACATGGGAGTACGACTTGCCAGCCTGCAAAGAACAAGCAGGACGGTGAAGGTATGCTGTCCCAGGTGTCATAACTGGGTTAAGATGGATGCGAAAAATGCGAGATGAATAAATCGAGATCCCATTGGACGAAATTATCCGCAGTAAATATTTCAGCGATTATCAAACAATTGGATTAATATATATTTTGGATGAAGATAAAGAAGAGATTCCCCAAGACGTTGCAGCAAAATATAATTTCGAGCTTTTAAAAAACCCGATTTCGAGGCCATACGCAACCAGCAACCAGTGTATGGAGAGAAATTCAAAGCCTACTTCTTACCACCAGCACCGGTTGATTTGCAGTTCTTATGACCTTATCGGCAACACTGCCAAGCAGCATTCGTTCGATACCACCCGTACCGTGCGAACCAATCACAATGAGATCAACCTTGTTTTCTACAGCAAATTCAGTGATTTCATGGGCGGGTCTGCCCGAAATTACGAAGGTTTTCACATTCAAATCGTTCGCCATTGTTTTAACACGTTCAACAGTATTTTTCCCCTCAACTTCCAGCTGATGAAATACATCAACCGCGGCAGGGGTCACTAGCGGTGCCGCTGAAAGGGTGCTCATATCTATCACGTACACGACATATACGGCAGATTCGCACTGACGTGCAATCATCAGCCCCTTTTCTACAGCAGCCTTACTATTATCCGATCCGTCAGTTGCTATCAGGATTTTATCGAAGATCTTCGTCATCATTTCACCCTATATCATATCACATATAAAGTTTTTTATTCGGACATGTCATCACCAGTCGTTTTTACCATATTCGCGTTCTGTTGGCAATTTTGCAAAATCACACATACTGTAAAAATCTACACAAAAAAATGCCTTTTTTCATTCACAAGATGTTTTACTCACGAATACCAACGGTCGCGCTTTACATCGAATCTGTGAGGCTGTCCTTCATCATCATCCCGCAGTCTATACGCATCCAACCGCACGGGATGAAGGCAGAGTTCTCCCTTTTGTAGACGCGCTGCATCTTTGCTCCGCATTTCGGGTGCGTGCATTTAGGGTGTTTTGTATCTGGCATGGAAGATGTATACAACTTTCAAGAAAATAAAACCCTCTGCGTGCTTGTTTTCCCCATTTTCCATGCCTATTTTTCAATTTTGGCGTCTTTTTCTCGAAAAAGTATCGCGAGAATATGTTTCATGCGCGGTTCATACAAAATACTCCATTAATGGAGTGTTTCTTTAAAAAAAAATTTAGTAGAGGACACTGGTGCCGGTAATCGTTGCGGGTGTCGTTTTTGAGAATGGTAGTGAAGCACCAACAGCCGGGTGTATCTCAATGTTCATCCTGGTATTTGCCGGAACATATTCAGTGAGGAAATCAACTTCGGCCTGCTGTCCTGAATCAATTGAACTGACTACAGTGCCGACACCATTTATTTTCGTAGTAAATCCTGTCTCACTTGCTGTTGAACTGGTCCATGACAGAATTACCGGGGTCATAGCAGGTGTGGAGAAGACAATTTTAAGCTTTGATAAGTCGATAGACTGGGTACCTGGCACAAGACCAATAGAGAATCGTATTTCACTGATTCCTTTTGTCGTATCGTTTGATAATCCGTAAACATTTCCAACCAGCTGAATGTTTGTGGTCGACTGCTCGACTCCTTTATATATTGTCTCCTGCGCTTTCTGGGTTGTAAAGAATCCTGCGCCGAGAACGACATACGAGAACACCGCCGCGACAACAACAAATGCAATGAGTACAATCGCGGCTTCAAGGCCGGTGAACCCATCCTCACTCTGTAGTATTGAATTCATGATTTCACCTTTGTTTCAAAGTGGACGGTGGTAACCCAGGTCCTTAGATCACTAAATGTTCTAATACTATATAATTCTTATTTTTTTAAATAAGCCTTTTTTACAATAAATTAAGGATTTTTATGCTAAAATTGAACCAGAAAGGGCAAGCTCAGGTCTGAATCCGCCCGGTGTTCAGATTGAGAACCGCAAAACCAGCTCTGTCTTACCTGAGTAATTACCGTCAAATGTAAGTCAATATTAATAAATTACCGACCCTTTCTGGCAGGCGACCCATCAGAAACCGGTTGAAAGCCCCTCGTTGATTCGCGGTTTCTTTTCCTTATTGAGCCCATCTACATAATCCTCGAATTTGTGGATCCGGGTGCTGACCGGGAACGGGATTCCGATGGTGCTGATGATCGCCTCTCCTAAGTCGAGGGTCTGGATCTCGATCTCCATCTTCGAGAGGTCCTGCTTTGCGCTCCCCATGATGATGTCCCGGTCACCCCGGTCACCGAGGCCCATGACGACAAACGTATTGATCTGGGCGAGCACTTTTGAGTCAATGTTCTTGGGCTGCTGGGTCACCACGCAGAGCCCGACGCCGAACTTCCGGCCCTCCATCGCACATTCCCGGAAGATCTGGGTGCTCGAACCGCCAGAACCCAGCACCCTTTGTGCCTCTTCGATGGTAATGAGTACTTTTTTCTGCCCGGTTGGTTCAGTCTCGATCCCGAACTCCTCTGCCGATGTGCGGTGTGCCTGCATGATCCTACGGGTGATCATCGAGAGGACGAACAGTTCGCTGCGCTCACCCATGCGGGGGATGTCGATGAGGACAACTTTATTGTTATGGAGATGCCGGAGAATTTCCGGGATGCATGAGCCGGATTCACGGAAGAACTTCCGGTTGCCCTGCACGATGTTTTTGATCCTGCGCTGGATGACTTCGAGTGTGCCGGGGTAATAGGAGGAAAGTTTTCCGGCGATTTTCGGGTATGGCCCGGTATACTTGTCCGCTTTGAATTCCTCCTGTAGCGTGCCGACGTTCGCTTTCAGGAAAAACGGGATCACCTCGGTTCCCGGGAATTCTTCGAGCGACTCGACAACATCCCACTGGGCCGGGGAGAGGTCATAGAGCAGGCCGAGGTCGGTCATCCGGAAATCATCATAATCAAGCCAGAGGCTGTTGAGGGAGTACTTCTTCCGGTCGCTTTCACTGATAGTAAAGACGGCAAGACCGTCCATGCCGGCACTGTAATGGACAAGCCCGAGCGTCCGTTCGCCCGTGCTGGACTGCCCGCCCCGCACGTATTCGCCATGGGGATCGACCATCAGGAGGCCGAACTTCTGCATCTTCATGCAGGAAGCACAGA
>CAYWHL010000209.1:0-813 GCA_964457995.1 uncultured Methanoregula sp.
GGATTGCAGTGCTGAACCTCGCTCAGAAAATCCGGATATTTGCACAGGAAAGATCAGACAAACCGGATTAATGGTGTAATAGGAAGAACTTTTTCTCCTGTTGCTTTATCACCGCGATTATCTGTATATATAAAAATGAGAAAAAATTCAACAGAAGATATATAGTGCGGATTTTCATTGGCTGTTCATGAAATATCCCTGGCACTATGCAACTTTTTTTTTAAAAATAATTATTATCCTCATATCCCTTCGTTATATAAATACAGCCACTGCGATTGTTGTGGTCCATTGGCCGTTTTTATCTCCCTCTGCAGACTGGCACGTATTCTGGGTCTTGATAATTTTTCCGCTTGCTTTATAGGTTTGCTCGCGTTCTGACCATGCTGCATTTATATCGAATTCGATACCAAGGGTAGTTGCAAGCATTGTTGCTGCAAGGTCCTCTGCATATTCCCCGGTCTTTTTTTCAGTCTCGCCGAAAGCATGATGCTCGGACAGGTACCCGTATTCTTCTGAATCGCTGGGAAGGGCAAGGCCAATTGCGGCTGATACCAGGCGGTTGGGCTCGTTGGTTTCGTTTCTTGCCATGACACAAAAGGTAATTCCACCCGGCTGGAGACATTTCAATCCTTCTGATTTTGATATCTGTTTACATTTTGGGGGAAAGATGCTCGAAACATATACAAGATTGCACTTTTCGACACCAGCCTTCCTCAATGCAAGTTCAAAAGAAGCAAGACGGTCTTTATGCACACCTACCCCTTTGGTGAAAAAGATCCTGGTGGGAACGTACATAGTTTTTATTTTATCTGA
>CAYWHL010000209.1:823-3931 GCA_964457995.1 uncultured Methanoregula sp.
GTGCAGCTTCTTCTTTTTTAGCATTTGCATCAATTTTATCTGATGCTTTTTTTATGTTTTGGTCATAATTACATGAGAATTGTAATTGGGTGGGCTTTTTCCCGGAGATTTGACGTTCAGACCATTTTAATTGCTCCAATTCAGGATTTTTGGGCGCGTTGCTTCACGTATGCTGAATTTTCAGGAGTTGACCAAGAATTACGGGTAAATCAGATAGTGTATCAATGGTAAAGTCCGCCTGAACCTGTGAACGGTCATCAGAAAATCTGTCACCGTACCGGGCATACACGGTTCGCATACCCAGCAGTCGGCCGGGATCGAGGTCCCTGCGGGGACTGTCACCGATCAATAATGTCTCCTGGTTGCCGGCTTGGAGCATCTTGAGTGCCAACAGGAACGGCTCAGGTGCAGGCTTTTTGTGCCCGATCATATCACAGGAAACAATACCACTAAAAAATGTCAGTAATCCTGTTTTTTCAAGCCGCAGGGTGGCATCGCGTGAATGGGCGTCGGTTACAATTCCCATGATGTAGCCATCTTCACGAAGCGAGTGAAGTGTCTTCAATACACCAGGATACGGGGTAATATGCCGGAGTTTTTCTGTTTCATACACATAGCAGGCTTTCCGGTACAAACCATCAACAGGGATGCTCCGTTCATTCATGTACTGGCGAATATTTTCATGAGATTCATATCCATGAGATGGAGATAAAAAACAGGAGAAAAGTTCCTCACCGTTATTATAGCCTAGCTGCTCTACAACAGCCTGGCATGCAGCGATCTGAGCCCCGACAAGGTCAAAAAGGGTGTTGTCCATGTCAAATAATAAAGTCGTGATGCGTTTTTGAACAATATTTTTATCCTTGTCCATCAATACTACTTCTCATGGCATACATATCAGATTTCTTAAACGGGCAGAGAGATACTGATGGGAATGTGCTGACTACGGGGTTCAAAGGATCTACCCATCTGGGATACCGTGCAGCCATATATTCATTCCTTGACTCCCGGTACGGCTCAGTACGGGAGAAAAAGGACTCGACACCCGAAGAGCGAAAACAGTATGAGACTCTTGCTGCAAAATTCATGAAAGGAAAAGTCGTCCCCCTTTCCGATTTGAAACGATAGAAGGACTACCTTATTGAGCTAAAACGACCTCCGCACAGCATCTCGCAAGGTGTCACATGTGTCCGTATCTGGCTGGAGCATTACGGGCATGAGCTTACCTCAAAGGATATGCGGGAGTTGAAGAAACACATGCCCACTCAACGGACAGGGGTTACTCGTGAAGGCGAAATGACTCCGGAGATTATCCGGAGTATTCTCGATCACACCGGAGATGCACGGCTGAAGGCCGCGATCCTGCTGATGTTAACAAGTGGTCTCCGTGTCGGTGAAATGTGTCAGCTCTCGATTATAGATATCGACCTGAAAAATAAAACAGTGCATGTCTCCGATCTTATTGCAAAAACAGGGGTTGCACGGACTACGTTTTTTACCGATGAATGTAAAGACGCTCTGGAAGCGTATCTCAAGGAACGGGAAGCCTATATCGAGCGTTCAAAGACCTTTACACCCAGACTGAAAAGGGAGTTCAAGGAAAGCGAGCTTGTCTTCCCTGTCACGCCAAATGCTATCAGGAATGGGTTAAACGCAACCCTGAAGAAGGCAGGACTCTTCCAGATCGATCCACGCACAAACCGGGCAAATATCCACCCACACTCATTCCGAAAATATTTTTCATCGACACTGAAACTTTCTGGAATGCCCGACGATATTGTAGAATACCTGATGGGACATTCAAACGGGCTGACATCTGCATACAGGACGTACGGCATATCGCAGCTCCGTGATCAGTACCAAAAAGTCTCGTTCTGCCTTCATGTCGATTATTCCTATACTGCCCAAACCGAGCTCAAGACACAGGTAAGTGATGCTACAGTAAAAGTATCAGAGTTAGAGAAGGTCAACAAACAATTAAAAGACCGACTTGCTGTGCTGGAAAGCGATAAAGCGGCATTTTCTAACGACCTGTCAAAGATGACGTCCGAGGAAAAGATGAACTTGGCACGTAAGTACGTCGAACAGATGCAAAAATTGCAGGCGAGTATGGGTATCCAGACGAAAGACGATTGGGAAAAGACCCCGAATACAAGAGCCGGAACCGCACCAGATAAGGCATAAAGCACCCTCACAATACCTTTTTTTCAACATCCACTCACACGCCTGATACGAATTTTCCTTAATACGTATGAGGCGGGTAGACGTTTTCCCGGCCCCGGCCCTCGTGAAATTCGCGCCTTTTTTGAAACTGGAGAGGTAGACTCTTAAACCCTGTGTCAAATTGAAGAGGTAGATTAATATTCATTTTATACTTTTGTCCAATTATGATTTTAATGGTAATACATTTGTCCATACATTTAACTGTCCACTGCCAAATTTTCTCTTATGGTAGATTGGAGGAAAAACACCACGACCGTGCGTGTCAGGCGTAAATGCCATGCACGTATCAAGAAAATTGCAGCAAGTCGGAACATGCAGATCATCGATGTTCTTGAAACCGCGTTCCCCAAGCATTCTGTCGTTCATTTCCGGGAGACTCCTGCAGAGGAGGTTCAGGAATGACCGTTATTGAACCGGAGTCACGGTGGTATATTGACTACACCTGTCAAGTATGTGGTCAAGCAAGAACCGCACGGTTCCCGGGCAAGGACATGGCAATGGATTCGGAAGGAGACCCCATTCCGAAGGAAACAATCTACTGTTGTGAATGCAAGTCGGAGAATCTCGTTTACTACGACATCGAGGAGTACTGATCCTAAATGACCATCGAAGTCGTGAAAATCACCACTTGCCCGGAGTGGGGAAAAAGACCCGGTGATATACGGATCGACCGGAGATCAAAGAGGGGGAACCCGTACCCGGCCAAGGAACACACCGTTGAGGAGCACATCCGAGTAATAACCTTGTTCCGGGCTTATCTTGATAAGGAAATTATCGATGGGAACCTGGACATCGCGGAGCTCAGTATAATGCACCAGCGGCACGGAAACCTCCGGTTAGGTTGCTGGTGTAAATCTCTCCACCACCCTCTCCCCTGTCATGGAG
>CAYWHL010000210.1:0-3893 GCA_964457995.1 uncultured Methanoregula sp.
AGTCCATACCAACACGTTGACTGTATATCAAATAAATTATCTCTGATGAAACGAAACAAGGATACATCAATTATTCAAAAACCCATTCTTCAGGTGATATCGTGGTTCACAGCTACTCCACAGAGACAATTGCAAAAGTAGTAAGGGAATATGAGGGGGTCAGGCGAAAACATTCCATTGGCGAAATGGTCAGGGCTTTAAAGATTGACGCTCCTCATGTTGTTGCCTCATTCGGCGAGGATGCAGCGGTAATCGAGCACAATAATGAGGCGCTCCTTCTCGCAGCTGACGGTATATGGAGCAGGCTCATGGAGGCGGACCCGTACTGGGCGGGGTACTGTTCAGTCCTTGTCAATATTCATGACATCGCGGCTATGGGTGGCCACCCCATTGCAATGGTCGATATATTCTCGATTGCAAAAACGACCGTTCTGGAACTGGTGGTTAAAGGAATGCATGACGCATCCGCACAATTTGGTGTTCCCATTGTCGGGGGACACATGCACCCTGATGCGCCATACAGTGTCATTGATGTCTCTATTCTTGGTTCTGCGCAGCTGGACTCAGTTATTTACAGTCATACCGCTCAGGAAGGAGACAGTGTGGTGGCCGCCATTGATCTCTCAGGACGCGTGCATCCTTCCTGTGCGCTTAACTGGGACTCGGTTACGATGAAATCCGCAAAGGAAGTCAGGATGCAGATCGCTGTTATGGAAGAAATTGGCAAACGCCATCTCGCAACGGCAGGAAAGGATATCAGCAACCCCGGCCTTATCGGGACGCTGGGTATGCTCCTGGAAGTCAGTGGGAAGGGAGCCACGATTGACATCGGATTGCTTCCCATGCCGGACCTGGCCGCAAACAACATGACGTTCGAACAATGGGTGCGGATGTACCCGGGAATGGGTTTTATTCTGACCTCAAGAAAGGAACATGTAAATGAGCTTATACAGCTTTTCGCCAATGTCGGAATGACAGCCCGGGAGATAGGGATCGTCAACAACACGAGGGAGCTGATGATAACCTATGACGGACAGGAGACGCAGGTCTTTGATTTTATCGATGACGGGATCATGCACCTTTTCGATGAGGACGTTGCATGTCTGGTGCGGTAAAGCGTATTGGTATTGGGATTGCTGATGCTGCTCAAAAAGTCATTGACAGTGCAAACAGTGTGAACGGGAATTTTATCACGATCTGTTACTGCCGACCAGGGATTGTAGATAAAAATTCAATCGGGAGCGCGGTGCGGATCATTGAGCATTCGAATCCGGAACAGGTACTCATTGATGATCTCGTAGCAGGCAGGATTGATGCGGCTGTACGGGGCACACTTCCTGCAAATTCCACGCTCATGGCACTAAAAAAAGCAGAAGGTGTCGATCATCTTGAACGCATTGCGCTGCTTGAGACGGTCCATGGGAAAAAATTCCTTCTTACTCCTGTCGGCGTGGATGAGGGGTGGACCGTTCCGGAAAAACTTGAACTGATAAAAAAAGGGCGTCCGATTGCACAAAAATTTGGTCTGTCAAAAAAAGTCGGAATCCTTTCCGGTGGAAGATTAGGAGATGTCGGCAGGCACCACCAGGTAGATGCAAGTTTGGCCGAAGCGGAACTGGTCGCACGGCTTGGTGATGCAGAACACTGCGAAATCCTGATTGAAGATGCCGTTGAAACCTGCGGATTGATTATCGCACCAGATGGGATTTCCGGCAATCTGGTCTTCCGCACGCTCACCTTTCTTGGTGGTGGGCATGGGCATGGCGCGCCCGTGGTAAATATCAGCAGAATTTTCGTGGATACTTCGCGCGCCTCACCAAATTATGCGAATGCGCTAATGCTCGCTGCTTCTTTGTTGGAATAATTAAAAACCCATAAAATCCACTTATTTTTGAAATACAGCGATTTAAAAAGATTAAAAATTATTCTGCGACATTTTGCGCTTCATTTTCCACTTGCTTAACAGGATGCGTTCCAATATCGTAATACTGGATAAAATGAGGTATTTTCCAAAAAGTATTTATATATACCAATAGACTTTCATTTTGAGGTAAGAAAAATGGCAGATTTACCAATCGCCGCAGTTGTAAGGATTGCAAAGAAGAACGGAGCCGAAAGAGTCGGCAGCGATGCAGCAGAAGCCCTTGTGGTCAAGGCAGAGAAGTACATCGCCCAGCTCACCAAGGAAGCAAACAAACTTGCTGAGCATGCAGGAAGAAAGACGATCAAAAAAGAAGATGTTGATCTGGCTTCAAAGTCTTAAAATCAACTCTTTTTCCCATCAATACGTACCACTCCAATCCCTGTTTCCCTGCAATAATTTTACTGCTGTTCCTTTTCCTGACATTTCACCACACTTTGACATTTCCGGACAGTAAAAATGGCTCCTGAATCTAAAAACAGATCGGGATGATTATCCGAATGCCACATCCAGCACCATCATTGCCACAAATCCTATCAGAACCCCCATGGTGGCAATATCAGTTTTTCCGTGCATTTGCGACTGAGGGATCACATCCTCCACAACTACAAAGATCATCGCACCTGCCGCAAACGCGAGTGCATAGGGCAGAAGAAAACGCATAAAAAGAACCGTTGCAGCTCCGATCACAGCTGCTATCGGCTCCACAACACCAGAGAGCTGGCCATACCAGAAACTCCTGGCCCTTGAAAATCCCTCGCCACGGAGCGGTATGGATACTGCAAGCCCCTCGGGAAAATTCTGAATTCCGATACCAACCGCAAGGGCAATTGCCGCTGCTACACTTGCAGTCGGGAAACCAGCTGCAACCGCACCGAAGGCGACTCCTACGGCAAGCCCCTCGGGGATGTTATGCATGGTTATTGCGATAATGAGAAGTGAAGTTTTATGAAATGATGTTTCAGGACCCTCAACCTTGTCCATCGGGAACCCGGGATGAAGATGAGGGAGCATGATATCAAGACCCCTTAAAAATATCCCCCCGACGATAAAACCAGTGGCGGCAGGAAACCAGGCAGGGACGCTGCTCTCTCCTGCAAGCTCGATTGCAGGAGCAAGAAGCGACCAGAAACTCGCGGCTATCATGACCCCCGCGGCAAACCCAAGCATTCCCCCAAGAATCTTTGTATTGATCTCCTTTGCAAAAAAAACCGTTGCTGCACCAAGTGCAGTAATTCCCCAGGTAAAACAACCGGCAAGCAGTGCCTGGACCACTGGATTCTGCTGGAGGAAAAATTCAATCATACAACCAGGCTAACCAGATCCAAATTCCCTTATGTATATACCGGTTTCATCCTTTCCCGTGCGAATGTATCTGGTACTGCATGGTATGCATAAAAAATTGGGGAAAAACCCAAATCAACGGAGGAACTTCGATACGAAGGGTGAAGTTTCACCCCTGCGCATGAAGTGGCCGGATGGACCTTCCCCGAGAAATTCCGAAAACCAGGATTCGTGCTCAATCTCCTCGTTCAGGATCGCGAGTGTGAGGTCGTAGGTGCGGTGATCCTTACCTGCAGTAAGATTGCAGATATGGGTATACCCCCGCACGGCACAGCGTTCGGCCTCGACAAGTACAGATAGTATCGCTTTGACGTCCCGCGGATCCTTCGGGAGCTTTGCGGGAGGGCAGGCGGAGAGGTTGTGGAAGTCAACCATGCTCTCGGGAAGCTTGCCCCCCAGCTCATAGATCCGCGGCACGAGCGCTTCAAAGTGGTTCCTGTCCTCAATTCGTGCAACCTCTGCAATCTCCTTTACACCTTCCCCGGCGAGATCAATGAGGTTCGCGCGGAGTATTGTATAGTAATAAAATGTCGTGAGTTCAGCTGCTGCATTTTTTACCAGAAGATCAACGAGTTGCTTAACGTCAACCCCCGATTTCTCTACCATTTCACGGGTAACTTTTGCCATT
>CAYWHL010000211.1:0-3844 GCA_964457995.1 uncultured Methanoregula sp.
GGGTCGCACATCTTGTAGAAGAGGCATATGCATCGGAAAAAGATCTCCTTTCAGCTGTACAGAAGGTAGTCCCGATACTGACCGGCTCTTATGCACTGCTGGTCATCGCCACCGGTGAAGATCGTATCATTGCAGCCCGCTATGCAAGCCCGCTTGTCCTTGGTGTCGGTGACGGGGAATTTTTTGCCGCATCCGATATGACCCCGGTTATTGATCATACGGAACGTGCAATTTTTCTCGAGGATGGAGATATCGCCAGCATATCCCATGAAAAAATTGAACTGATCCATGACGGCAAACCGGTTCAACGACCTCTGGAGCTGATAGACTGGTCCGGTGAAGACACTAAAAAAGGCGGGTTCCCGCACTACATGCTCAAGGAGATCTACGAGCAGCCCCAGGCATTTTATAATTCAGTCAGGTCCGTTACCGCTGAAATACTTCCTGCACCCGTTAAAAACGCTGAATCGGTGACTATCATTGCATGCGGCTCTTCATATAATGCCGGACTTATCTTCAAGTATCTCCTCGAAGATACCTGCGCGATCCCGGTACGGCTTGACTTTGCTTCTGAGTTCAAATATTTCCCCCCGCCAGTGAGAGGACTCGTCATCGGTATCTCGCAGTCCGGGGAGACAGCTGATACTATCTCCGCACTTAAACAGGCAAAGGTGCACAACTGCACAAGCCTTGCGATCACAAATGTACTGGGCAGCTCCATCAGCAGGACGGCAGATTTTACCCTTTTCATGCGTGCCGGACCCGAAATCAGCGTGGCAGCAACAAAGTCCTTCATTGCGCAGCTCGCGGTCCTGATGCAGATCACCAGTTTCCTGCGAAATGGCGAATTTGAGGATGTGCTGCGTAACGGGCACCGGGCAATAGAAGAAGTTCTCCTGATGGATCTGTCTGAGGCAGTCAGGCTCTGCCTTAATGCCCGGAGCATCTTCTATGTTGGGAGGGGTCCTTTTTATCCGGTATCTCTTGAAGGGTCACTGAAAATGAAGGAGATTTCCTATATCCACGCAGAGGGGTATGCTGCCGGAGAGTTAAAACATGGACCATTTGCCCTGCTCTCTTCAGAAACACCAGTAGTTGCGATTTGTATGCCTGGTGAAACATACGGGGTGATGATGTCCAATATCAAGGAAATGAAAGCGAGGAGGGCCCCCGTTATCGCTCTGGGGGAGGAGGGGGATTTGGAACTCTCCGAGGTCGTGGATATCTTTATTCCCCTGCCGGTGACCCATCCTTTTGTGCAGGTGCTGACAAGTCTTATTGTACTTCAGCTCCTGGCCTATTACACTGCGGTTGGTCTAAACCGGGATGTAGATAAACCAAGAAACCTGGCAAAGAGTGTGACTGTTGAATGATTGAGTATGGCATTAATACTGTTGGCACAGGAGCACAGATTTTCGAACCTGTTACCCTTGGATTTCCCTCACGGGATAAAATGGGACACACCGGTTTCACCGGCACAATAATCGGGAAAAATGCGGTGATCAGGTCCGGCACAGTTATCTATTGTGAGGTGACCATCGGGGACAATTTTCAAAGCGGGCACAATGTCATGATCCGTGAAAAAACAACGATTGGCAACCGGGTCGCCATTGGTACGTCAGCCGTTATTGAAGGTAATACGATTATCGGGGATGAAGTAAGCCTGCAGAGCATGGTTTACATTCCAACTGACACGGTGATTGGAAACAATGTCTTTATCGGGCCCAATACCGTGCTCACCAATGACCGCTATCCTCCGACGCGTATAGGCGGGCTGAAAGGGCCGCAGATCCGTGCTGGTGCGGCAATTGGTGCGAATGCAACCCTTCTTCCCGGTGTCTGCATAGGTGAGGGGGCGCTGGTAGCAGCCGGTGCAATCGTAACCCGCGATGTCCCGGCACATATGCTGGCAATCGGTGCTCCGGCAAAAATTACCGATCTGCCTCAAAAGATGGTCAGGGAAGGAACCAAAAAATAATATCGGGATGCCTTTGCACTTCCAGGTTTTTACAGTTTAACTTACATGAAATCCATTGTCAGGCAAGATGGTTTTTCAGGGTGAGGGGCAAACAAAACCACCCGTTTTTCGTTTACCGGACACAATAGCAGATACGGTACGATGCATTACCGGGCACCCTTTTTTTATGATCACAAAAAATTTCTGGCAGGAAGAATACCGCCAATTTGAGGGGTTGTTTTTGGAGTTTCTGCTGAAGAATTCAACCAAATTATTAATGGTCTAAACTTACAACCAAGTACCCAAGAAAGGTTGATTTCATGGTACGTTTTGATCTTAAAAACCGCCGGACCCAACTGGTTATCGGCCTGGTTGCATTATTTTCTGTCTTTGCCCTGTGGCTTCGTTTGCTTCCCATGCTCACTATGGGTAATACTGACGTCCTGATGATGGTGGCAAGCGACGACCCGCTGTACAACCTGCGCCAGGTTGAACAGATACTGGCAAACTTCCCGAGCTATGCATGGTATGATCCCATGTCCCTTTTTCCGACGGGAATGTCAGTTCCCTGGGGGCCCATTTTCCCTACCATCATTGCGGTCTTTTGTATCATAAGCGGTGCTACCACGCGACCGGAGATCATAAGCACGGGTCTTCTGATTCCCCCCCTGATAGGAGTCATGATCGTAGCCATCATGTACTTTGTCGGAAAAACCTGCGGTGACTGGAAAACCGGTCTTCTGGCCTCGGGTTTTACCGCGGTAGTATCCGGCCAGTTCTTTTACCGCTCATATTATGGATATATGGATCACCATATTGCAGAGGTCCTTTTTTCAACGGTCTTCTGCCTGTTGTATATGACTGCGGTCTATTCGGAAAAAGACATAAAAATCGACCTGAAGAATATCAGTTCCTATAAAAAGACCCTCTTGTTGGCAGGTCTTGCCGGCATCGCCTATCTCCTTGGTCTGTTTGTTATGCCGACAATGATCATTTTTGCCATGATTGTCGGGATATTTACCATTATTCAGTTTGTTATTGATGTGGCCCGTGGCAAAACAAGCGAATACCTGCTGGTGATGAACACCGTAATTTTTGCTATCGCGATTATCGGGCTTCTGGCGTACGGGTTAAAAAATCCGGGGGTTAATCTTATCTTTTATTCAGTCGGGCATGTATATGCGTACCTGGCATTAATCGGTGGAACAGGTTTTCTCTATGGGATTGCACGCTTCGTTAAAGAAAAAGACTGGTATTACTACCCTGTAGTTCTTATTGGGAGCGGAATTGCATTTTCTCTCATTCTCTTCATTGTCAGCCCCCAGTTGTATGACCTGTTTATAAATTCACTTTTCTCGTTTTTCGGGCAGCAGGCAGTTACCAATACGGTACAGGAGGCCCGGGGCTGGGCTCCGGATCTCGCGTGGATGACGTTTAACTATGGTCTCATTCTGATGGCAGGTGGAGCACTGGTCATGTTCTACCGAAACCTTAAGGATGAGCACCCGCACCAGATCTTTGCACTCGTGTGGTCACTTATCATGCTGATATCTACCTGGCAGCATATCCGCTATGAATATTACCTTGCAGTGAATGTGGCCCTGCTCTCTGCCGTTTGTGTCAGTTTTACGTTTGATCGCGGATGGGCGGATATCCGCAGGCTGTCAACAAGGATCCTGTCCGATAAAGATGAGCCGCAATTCAATAAGGGAGGTAAAGAAGAGGCTCCAAAAGGAAAAAAACAGAAAAAAACCCACAAGAAAGCCTCCGATACCTCACAGTCGAAATTTCTTGGCCTTTCATTCGTTATTCTTACCATCGGACTCAGCATTCTGTTTGTCTTCACATCTGCTTCACTCAGCTATGCAAATGCAGCTGGTGGTGCAA
>CAYWHL010000212.1:0-3823 GCA_964457995.1 uncultured Methanoregula sp.
CTTAAACTGATACATCCTGCCAACGTCAACAAGGAACTGCCTGGCGTCTTTCTCTTTTTCGGGGATTTGTTTGGGGGTTTTCATAAAAATCATTCCTGCGTTACTACGCCATTCTGATAATGGTAAGCGTTCCCGTTTCCAACAGTGATGACCGGTGAGAGGCCAGCACTAATGCCGGAGATCCGGTAGGGAGTGGTCGAGGCAACTGCCTGCTCCCCGAGACTGGCAGGAAGCACCGTTTCACAGTAATGCTGTATTGCGGTATTCATGCAATCGGATTCGCCACGGTCATCGAGTACTGCATAGGCAAGGAGCGTGAGTGCCACGAAGATCTTTTTGGATTTATTTACCGTATAGACCGGGTGTTTTCCCCCAGTTGATTTTAGCAGGCCGAACTTTGTCAGGGTCACGAGTGCGTCCCGTATACGGGGTGCTGAATTTTCCGTGAGCTCCTCCAGATCCTTGGGCCGGTATGCTGAATGAGGATCTGCGATTATCTCCTCTACTACCCGTGCCATCACGGTGTCACCGAACAAGCCCGCATACGGGATATCGCTGAATTCCGGATCCCGTTTTGATCTTTTTATAGGGGTACCTCTTTGCATATGTATCACACATATCTTGTCATCATAGGACCATAAATATTTTTTCTGTATCAAAAACAATTATTCCAGTTCGATCCAGTGGCTGTGATGCGGGATCTCCTCACCGAATTCGATCATGAGGTTGTCGGCCCATACCAGATCATCGAGAACAACCCATTTTTCACCCGTTGAAGGATCGCTCTGAACATGCATCATCCCCCGGGCATGACCACGGCAGATCTCTTTTACCCGGATCCCTTTCTGCTCCCATTTTTTGTTGCAGTAGATGAGCCGCTGCGATGCTCCCCGCTTCTTTAGCCAGGCAAGGAAGCGGACGACTTCGAGCGTGGGTTCGTCCGGATGAGCAGAGGGTGTCATCAATAATATTCTGTTTACCAGAATGATTAATACATGAATAGAGCGGGGTGAAAGTGAACCATTCAGGTCCCGGTTTTTTAGAAGAAGACCTGGTATTTGCATGAACAGGGGGTCCGGAGTATGTCTGACAAAGCCAGGAACCGGGTAGTTCCCCGGTTCGAAAAGATACACTATTCTAAGCCTTATACGGCCTCTGATTGGCATTTTCCGGTTCCGTTTTTCTGATTTTTTAGAGTGAGTGTCAACATCTCTAAAAAATATCGATTAAAATGCTTGTTTTCAAAAAAGAAGCGTTTTAAACCGAATAAAACCTGTTGAAATAGCAGGCTTCTGTTCATCACTTTTTTTGACACATATTTCAGATAATTTTTAGAGAGAAACGACCTGCTAATACCCTTGGCGGCTGTCTATTGCGATCACGTCGGAGAATTGGGGGTTTTGTGAGGTTTTTAAGGGAGAGGAAATAATTCCGGCTAGCGGGAGATGCGTGCACAGGTTTAAAAAAAAAGTCTCCGGATTTTACTCGCACGCCCGAAATTTTTTAAGAATTTTCTATGAGGTGTAAAAAATTTTCCAAGGCTGTCATCATTTCACGTAATAAAAAAACAATCACGTCTTCTTTTGCAGATAATTTGTGATGATCAGTTCGTTGATATTTCCACGACCTGCACCGTTGCTATTGATCATCCGCTTTGCAGGAACCCGCTCAATGTAATAATCGGAATAGAGATCGTCAAAGAATGAATCATCAGGATTCTCGTTCTTTGGATCGGAGTTGCTCAGCATAATTTTTGCCCCAACCCCATCGAGTTCCTTAAAAAATTCCTTGAGTCGAACCTGATCCTTATCGTAAAAACCGTTCTTTGAATAGGATGTGAAAAAAGAGGAACTGTTAAGCGGCCGGTAGGGTGGATCAAAATAAACAAACGTGGTGTCATCCACAAATTCCCGGCACCGGGTGAAATCACCGGCAAGGATCTCTGTGGTTTTTAGCACCGTGGCGACATCTTCCAGATTACTTTCGTTCAGAATTGCAGGATTTTTGTATTTTCCGAATGGAACATTGAATTCACCTTTCTGGTTTACCCTGAAAAGACCATTAAAACAGGTGCGGTTGAAAAAAATAATCCGGGCAGCGCGGGAAACCCATTCGGAACTAAAATTTTGAAAATCGATTGCCGGGAGTTTCTGATTGAATGCATCCCGGATTTCATAATAGAATGATGCTCTCTGCTCATCGTTCTTCGATAGATATGCTGATTCGAGTGTTTTTAGTTCAGAAATTAATTCTTTTACGGAATGCTTGATCACGCGATAGCAAAGAGTCAGTTCTTCATTCGCATCGCAGATGTAGCACTTTTCAAAAGAAAAGTTCTCATTGATATAAAAAAAGACTGCCCCTCCGCCAATGAACGGTTCAACATATTTTGTAATTTTTCCTTGTGTTAATTCTTCAGGTAAACGTTTGTTAAACTCATAGAGTAACTGAGTTTTGCCTCCGGCCCATTTGAGAAATGGCCGGGCAGAGGATCCGAATTTTGTTTGTATTGCCGTGTCCATAAGTGCACCCGTTTGTATGGATTCCCTTTCTATAATGTTATCTTCCCGGTATTATAGGATAGTTAAAAAAGCCATCCAACGAGCCATGACCATTGTCAGGTCAACTCTACAGGCTTCCCAGCAGACCGCTCACATCCCCCGCCTTCACGATACGGACCCCGATATTCTGCATATCCCGGATATTTGCCAGGTGCACCTCGCCCGACGCAGCCCCTGTTGCATCACCGACAAGCACTACCGGGTAATTATACGCAATGCCATCGAAGACGGTTGTCCGGATACAATTCGGAGTCTGGATACCGCAGACTACAAGGGTATTCACACCAAGGGTCCGGAGCATCAGGTCGAGTTCCGTACCGATGAACGCGCTCATCCGGGTCTTGGTGAGTACATACTCTCCAGCCTGTGGTGCGAGTTCATCGATGACCGCAGCTCCATGAGTGCCGGCAACGGCAAATGGCTGCTTTTTGAAAAGATCCTGCCTTATGATCTCTACGTCCGAACCATCTGGCCGGTGCACCCGCAGGATATGAAAGACCGGAAGGTTTCGCTTCCGGAATTCGGCCAGCACAGACTGGATTTTTGGTATTACAGCTGAAGCTCCTGCAACTTTTAGCGGCTTTGCTTCCAGCACGAAATCGTTCTGCATATCAATGATCAGCAGTGCAGCTCGTCCCATGATTTTTTTCCCGTTAGACTATTGAGACCCGGGACATAATAACTCTGTAGCAGAGGTGTAAGATCCAGATGGACCCGATCCTGTATTTTGCCAGCCTCATCATCACCGGAATCACGGCCGGGACCGCCTCCGGGCTCTTTGGGGTTGGCGGCGGGTTCCTGATGACACCGGTCCAGTACTGGCTCTACACCGCAGTTGGGATAGACAGCACGCTTGCCACCCGTCTCGCCTTTGGTACATCGCTTGCTGTGATGATCCCAACGATGATCAGCGGGGCTGCTGCACACCACAAACACGGGGCGGTCAACTGGAAGGCCGCTGTGCCGATGGGTTGTGCCGCGGTCTTTGGGGGTCTTATCGGGGGCACACTTGCCGCTCACCTGCCGGGTATTGTACTCCGGACATTCTTTGCTATCCTGATCATTGTGATGGCCGTCCGTATGGTCTGGCACATCCGGGCCTGCCCGGTCTGTGAGCCCCGGGGATCGACTGGCATCTACATTGTCATCGGATTTTTTATCGGTATCATCTCCGGCATTGCCGGGATCGGCGGGGGCATCCTGCTTGTGCCGGTGCTCGTGATCCTGCTCGGCTATTCCATGCATTCCGCAGTCGGAACCTC
>CAYWHL010000213.1:0-3808 GCA_964457995.1 uncultured Methanoregula sp.
CCCTCGGCGGTTCTAATGCAGGTTTTATGAGCGTGATTCTTAATAAACCGCCTTGCCCAGCTAGGCCCCGATGAGGCGGCCGAGTGACCCCATCAGGGGGGGGAACATCATGAAGGGATTTTGATAATATTCTAATCTCGTGAGGTGCCAAAGGTCATCATAATTTTAGGTTATGAGACAATTTGCCGTCATCTTTGTAATCCTCTCAAAGACATGCGTTAATCCTATAATACATAAAAACCAAAAAAAATTGTCCGGGGGAGATAAGAGGATATGTTATCCCCAATGAATTATTTTTTAGAATTTTTCTTGATTTTTACCAAAGCCAGTTTCTCAATGGTCGCGATATCAACACCGGTGCCGACATCCAGTTTCCGGTTCTGCACTGTTCGGTCAACAAATCCTTTACCCACGGGTGTGCGAACGATGAGCGTTGTTGATCCTGGCGGGCTCCCTATTGCACCTGCAGAGATATCAGACAATACTGCAGTGAGATCCGTACAGAAATGGCAGCCTTGACGAATGCAGGTTTCCAGTTCTGCAAGTGGTAAGATCATAGTGCTGCCGTCCTGCTTCAGGACCTCAAGTTTTCCTTTCACATTGAGTTTTTTAATCTCGTGGGGTTCGAGTTTATAGTGGGTTTTGAGTTTTCCCAAAATGAGTGCATTATAATCAAACGTTTCTGTGCAGAAAAGACCGATAACGAGACGGATAGCTTTCCCATACGGTTTTAAAAGATCATTATCACTTTCACGCATTCGTGCTACTGCCTGAACGGCACAGGGAACACCGATAACTGCGATCCGTTTGTACTTGTGTTTGACTACTGCAGACTTGAGGGCAGCAAGGAGGGGTACCCACCAGCTGTACCGGCTGCCGGCCTGCTGAATGAGCACATCGGTTTTTGTAATGATTACTGAGGAGGGTTTGAGCGTCCACCTGTCTTCGGTAACCGTTACAATTGCATCGATGAGACCTTCGTCAAGTGCGTTTGCAAGAATTGCCGTGACTGCTCCACCGCTTTGTTTGTTCGGGACTTCAAATGTTGATTTTGCAGTCATAAGTTCGAGATAAGTACCAAGTGCATCAGCGGGTTGATCACCAGTTCGGGGGCAAACAGAATAGCACGCCCCGCAGTTCACACCATCCGTTGCCTGCTTGCAGTATGCATTACTCCTGGGACTTACGACCATCTCACCTTCATCGAATGAGAGGGAGTCTGCCGGGCAGACTGCAACACATGCTCCACAACCCGAGCACCTGCTGGTATCCCAGACCTCACGTTCCAAATCGAGATAACTTTTTTCTGCCATCACTCTTCACTCCCAGGTATACATATTTGCAAATGGTCGTGCACTCGCCGGCGAAATCCGTGTATATTCCGAGCGTATCAGCGCTTTTGCATCGATACCAAACACCTGTGCGAAATCCTCGATGATCGGTTTGATCATCATCTTCTGTTTATCTGTAGCCGGTGTCTCTTTTGCGCCAACACCAAGATTATAAGTATCCACCGGACCACGGATGTAAATCTCACCACCGTGAATACCACTTCCGACACCCCGTTCTTCAATAGGAGGGATCCCGGTTAAACCGAGCACGATGAGTAGGCCCCCGGCCATATATTCACCCAGAAATGCCCGTGCTGCACCACCGACAACAAGGATCGGGCGCTTCTCCATGTACTGCTTCATGTGGATACCACCCCGGTACCCGATATTATCCCGCACATATACTCTGCCCCCACGCATGCTGTGGGCGACTGCGTCACCGGCACTACCATGAATGATGATTCTACCATTGTCCATGGTATTTCCCGGTGCATGGTCAGCATTCCCGTGAACGATGATGGTCGGACCGCTCATGAACATGGCGAGATCCCCCCCGGGAACTCCGTTTACAGTGAGGGTAACACCGTCGCCCCTGATCCCATCACCGATGAATCGCTGCCCGAGAACGTTGTCGATCACGATCTCCTTTGCCCCGGCCGCAATCGCCGCCCGGATTTGCTGGTTAAGAGGCGTGTAATGAAGCCCTTTTGCATCAATAGTAACTGATGTAGTCATTACGCACCCACCGTTTTCACGTCAAGTACTTTTAAGAGTCCTTCATCCAGCATATAACCCCGGAGACGGTCACGGTTCCCCCGCAGGCTTTCTATACTATTGATACCCGCAGCACCCATCAGTTCGGCAATCTCGAGAGTCCAGCCATGAATCAGGTTCTCTACGTGCACAGATTCGACTTCGGGATCCAGCCTCTTTGTGAGTTCAGGTTTCTGGGTTGCAATGCCCCATGCGCACTGCCCGCGGTAACAGGTACCACAGACACGGCATCCCATGGCAACCAGTGCGGAAGTACCGATATACACGGCATCAGCACCGAGACAGATGATCTTTACCACATCCGCACTTTCGCGAATCCCGCCACTTGCAATAATTGAAACCTCGTTTCTGATTCCCTGCTGGCGAAGTTTGGCGTCCACGCTTGCGACTGCTGCTTCTATGGGTATCCCGACATGATCCCGGAACACCCGCGGGGCTGCACCGGTACCACCGCGGAATCCGTCGATTACAACCGCATCAGCAGAAGAACGTGCAATACCCGCTGCGATTGCAGCAGAGTTGTGCACTGCTGCGATTTTCACAAAGACGGGTTTCTTCCACTCGGTCGCTTCCTTCAGACTTCGCACGAGCTGCTTGAGGTCTTCGATACTGTAGATATCGTGATGGGGTGCAGGACTGATTGCATCACTTCCTTCCGGGATCATACGTGTACACGATACATCACCGCACACTTTCTCACCAGGCAGGTGCCCGCCGATCCCCGGTTTTGCGCCCTGGCCGATCTTGATCTCAATGGCAGCGCCGCGTTCGAGATAATTGATATCGACACCAAACCGCCCGCTTGCTACCTGAACGATCATATTTTTCTGGTATGGGTAGAGCGATTCGTGGAGTCCGCCTTCACCCGTCCCCATGAAGGTACCGATCCGGCTTACTGCTTTTGCAAGCGCGGTCTGGGCGTTTAAGCTGATTGCACCATAACTCATGTGCCCGACCATGATCGGTGTCTCGATCTGGAGGTTGGGAGAGAGTTTTGTTATGAGTTCGACGTCACCATCAGGTGATTCTTTTAAGGATAAGAAAGAAGGTTTTTTGCCAAGGTATGTCCGCAGCTCCATGGGTTCGCGCAGCGGGTCGATACTTGGATTTGTTACCTGGCAGGCATCCAAAACAAGGCGATCAAAAATTATCGGGTAGGGAAGTACATTACCCATACCGGCAAGGACGATCTTTCCGGTCTTTGCCTGGTTGAAGATGTTCTCACGGACCTCACGTGTCCAGACCGGGTGACTCCGGTAATCCGTGGGTTTTTCATAGATACTGATAGCATCCCGTGGGCAGAATGCTGAACACCGGTGACAGGCAACGCAGTTGCGGGAGTTCACCCGGATTGTATCCCCGTCTTTTAGGAACACACCATAGGAGCAGTTTTCCACGCAGCGCCCACAGAGCATGCACTGGTCGGGGTCGATCTCAACTTTATAGCGAAGAGGGATGCTGCCAATTGTCATGTAATAACTCTCCCTATGACGGGTTCACCGGCTTTTGGCATAGTGATAGTATCAACATCCGGTTCCATCCGCCGGATTGCTGCTTCCTCGCTGGAGATATACAGCCGGTCCCCATATTCTCCGGTTACGAGCGGGCGCAGCTTGATCCTGTCGGTAAAGCCCACCAGCGTGTTTTCGTTTGCAACACAGATTGCAAAAGGGCCATTCATGAGCGCAGAACCATACGTAAGA
>CAYWHL010000214.1:0-3735 GCA_964457995.1 uncultured Methanoregula sp.
GCAGTCCTGCCGATTACGCGCGCGCGTCCGCCTTTTATCCATTTTTCTTTTCCGTTCATGATCCTTCTCCTTTGTTTTTAGCGGTTAATATTTAAGGTGTTCCGTGCTCAATTCGAGGTTTAAAAAATACCGGCCCAGGGCGGTATAGTTATGCACCCGACCGCACAGGCGATTGGGGGTGTGGGTTAATGGGCGCCTATTTCTCGCTGTGCGGCCTGTGCAACGGCCCGGCGGGTGTAGGAGTCATCTCGGATACTGAGCAGCAGGTCTCCGCGTGTTGAGACCGGGCCACCAGCCCCGATTTTAGCTAAATATTCGGCAACAAAAGAGTCAGTCATGGCTCGACAATTACCAGCATTATATGAGTCCTCGACTGTGACCCACACGGTTTCAGGGTTAGTAACGGCAATCTTTTGGGCTCTGCGCTTGCGAAGACCCGTGACAGCCTCGCGGACCTGAGAGCGGGCATTTGCGGAATCAGTTACCTGGTTTAAATGATATTGCTCCCCCCATCCGTCCACCAACATGAGTTTTTTTGCGTCTCGGTCGTATTCCACATTGAGCACTGCGGGGACATGGGGCGCTAAAATTCGGCGTTGGATGTGGGTAGTATGCACATATTTGCGGGGATATAGTGATTGATAGTTGTGGAGCGGTTTTTCCCAGTCGTCCACTTTGAGATAATTTTGGGACGCGAAAACCAGATGCCTCGAGCCGTCCGTGGAATGATAATACATTGTTACGTTTCCATGGATGGCGGTGGGGGCGATCAAGCAGTAATCAGCAAAGCGTCGCAAAGTACTCCGTTTATTCCAATCCGTATTACTCCCGGTCTCCCTCATCCTGGCAAAATCAGGATGGACGCACTCCCCGGTTTCGTGGACCTGGAGCCTACCCCACGGGTACCGGTCATGGGCATCATCGGCGATGCGCGACAAATAGGTTTTCAATCCCCGCTCCCGCTCAAATTCCCGGACGAAGGGGGCGAACCGTGCGATGTCGCGGACGTGATTGGCGTAAAACGAGCGGGCATAAACGGGGAGGGCAACGAGCATTTTATATTCCCGGTTTGCAGGGTGGGCGGCGATAGTAGCGCGATCGGCGGCAGACAGATACCGGGGAAGCCGTTTCAGGCCCACATATCGGGCGCATAAGCGGCGGTCATGCTGTTTTTGTGCCCACGCTTCGCGGGTTTGTCGAGACATCCAGCCATATTCCCGGCCCAGAGTGGCATATCGGCTTATTTGCTGGCCCCCGAAAACGCTCCTGGCGTAGATGTGTTTACGAAGGTAGTTAATCGCCCCGCGCCTCGTTGTTGCCTGTGATCCTCGGGCCTGGGCTGCCTCAATTGGGCATGTCCAATTTGTGTCTCTCATCTCCCTTCTCCTTTCCCTTGCGGGTTATTCGCCCCCGGTGTTTGCCGGGGGCGGGGTGGGTTAAGCGTCGTCTTTTTCCCAGTCCGTAATGGACATTTCTTTCTCGTTTTGAACAATGATATCTGAGCTCATAAATGTAAAAATGTTTTCATGGACCTGTATGCCGGATTCAGTGATGAGGGTTACTGAATCACAAGTGATATTCATTTCTTCCATTCTCTGGCTTTTGTTCCGGTAATAAATCCGTGCCCCTTGCAATCCGTCGAGAAGCAAGGTTGGGTTATGGAGCACGAGACGCCCAACAAAGGGGCCGTTATTGGTAGTGATGTGAATTTCGCCCTTATAAACGAGACGGTGAGATTTTCTAAATTGTTCGCCCTTATACCAATGGGTATCTTCGTAAGAAATAGCTATACCATCCCTGTAAACATATGCGCAGTTAGCCGTTACATCCTTTTTAATTTGCCTTTTTGCTTTTGCGTCTAGTTTCATTTCCCGTCCCTCCTTATTATATTGTTTTCCTTGTTTTCGTTGTTTTCGTTCGTTGCCCTAAATATAGTGCAAGGAGTGTGCCAAAGCAATAAGGGCACGCTATGACCTATGAATGACACGATGCTACAAGGTACCGCTTCCAAAAAATCCACAGTCAAAACGCAGAGAACGGCACTGGGCAAGGGATACAGGGCATTGTGGGGGATATTGATAGTTAAATCAATAGGTTTTGGGGTGTGTTGAATTTGCAACACGATTGTGGTGTTTTTACCACAGCACCATAATCTCAGGTTATGGATAGACCATATTCGGTTGGAAAATTTAAATGATGGAAGCAGGAGCCCGAGGAGGATATTTAATGTCTAAAAAAGGCAAGGCACCGGCGGATCAGTTTTACTGGAGCGATTGGTTAAACGACACAGCATTACAGTCGGCATCAACTGTGTCTCGCGGCGTTTGGATAAATGCCCTTTGCCGGATGTGGGCGGCCCCGATCCGAGGGGAACTAACGGGCACGATTGAGACCCTCGCAAAACTCTGTATTTGTGATGTCACGGACTTTGTCACACTAAAAAACGACATTTTTACACACAAATTCGCCGACATGTCACAGGACCCTGTCACGGACTTTGTCACACTCAGAAACAGGCGCATGTATCGCAAGGGAAAAGAGCAAGAATACAATAGGTTACGTAAGATTAAGCAGAGGCAGTCACGCAAATGTCACGGCGATGTCACAGACCCCTGTCACGGCGGTGTCACGGCCCCTTCTTCTTCTTCTTTTAAAGAAGAGAAAGAAAAGAAAGATGTCACGGTAGGAAATCAGGATGAAAATCACCGTGTCCCATATGCCGAAATCCGAAAGTCCTGGATTGAAATCCTCCCTGAATTACCAAGACCTCGGGAAGAGAATTCGACCTGGCACAAAGATTGTCGGGCAAGGTGGATTCAGTATGAGAAAGCGCAGGATATCACTTGGTGGCCTAAATTCTTCGGGAAGATCCGGGATAACCCACACTGGATGGGGGAGAATGACAGGGGATGGAAACCGGATATTGCATGGTTCATGAAACCTAAGAACTTTTTTAAGGTGTTGGAGAGATAATGTACTACAAAATAACACCAGTACCGAAACCCAGGATGACAAGGCGGGATAAATGGCTGTCACCTCCTCGGCCAGCGGTAGCCCGCTATCGGGCATTCTGCGATGAGGTGAGGGCGATAGGGGTTGAATTACCGGAGAAGGGGGCGAGGGTGACGTTTTATATGCCCATGCCGAAATCATGGTCAAAACGGCGACAGGATCAAATGGTGGGGATGCCGCACCAAAATGAGCGCGCGGACTGGGATAATCTGGGCAAGGCCCTGTCTGACGCTGTTTACGGCCACGATGGGCACATCTGGGATATCAGGATCACAAAGCGATGGGCAAGAGAGGGAGGGATAATAATTGAGTAAAGTGTATTATTTCCTTGACATCTTAACCGGAGGTGTGCTATAAATGACAACAATCGGGGGCGGAGTTTGCCCGTACACAAAGGGTAAGCAGTTAAATTGTAAGCTCAAATCAGGTAGGTGCCCATTACAAGACGCTGAATTTCTTAAAGAAGTTGAGCGTTTTTTATTTGTGTCCAGGTGGCCGTCAAGGATGTTTGAGTCATCGGGTTTTGTGGATGGATTGAAAAAATGTCAGGCGTTCTGCGATTTATACAAGTGCCTGCCCGAAAGTATACACAGAGGGTATCGAGTTATGATGTTCATGTATGATTTTCTAGACACTGAGGGGAAGAGGTCAAGGGGTATGACGGCGCGGCTTTGTGAGGATATTCGGGGGGTTAGGTGGGTTTTTAATCGGAAAGTGAGGGGT
>CAYWHL010000215.1:0-3662 GCA_964457995.1 uncultured Methanoregula sp.
TAATTAATCTCTGACCGAATTCTGACTTCAAGTATATTGTTAAAAATTCCGGTAAGATCTTATTTTTATCACAGGTGATTTTTAATTGACTTTGAGAGACTACCGCACGAGAATAGGGCGAGTTTTCCTGAAATAAACTGACTTGCCCGACCGTTCCTCGGTGAGTGATTACGATATCATCGCTATAAATATTGCTAGCTTTTAATTCCTCGGCTTTTCTCTCATTGATAAAAACAGCGTCAGAAAAATCGATAGTAAATCCTGCCAAATTTACACCACGAATTACTGGAATTCCCGAGAGAACAAAATTTTTCACAGTAATGTTCGATCCAAAAGGTCCCATTGCAAGGGCATTGGCTGAGTTTGCTTTTAATTCGTCGATGGTATAGGTTTGCCATACATGAGGAATGAGTCTTAATTTGGGATGATTATCGAATTCTTCTGGTTCGCAAATTGGATCACGAATATCCCCTTTACTATTTATCCCATTTGTTAGAAGATCATGAACAAGACCTATCTGTACATTCCGAATTTTTCCGATAAGACAATCGGTGTGGTATATCGAGGTGCTAATTTGATCTAAAATTTTTGTGACAGGGGATCTTTTCAAGAATGGTAATACAAATATTTTCAATTTATTAAGATCATCACGTTTGACTGCCTCAAATGTTGATCCTTGAGAACTTTTTTTTAAATCCTCAATCCAAAATGACAGTAAATACCATCCGTAATTAAATGATATGCCTCCTCGAAATCTGATGGCTCCCAAACCCCTACCAATGCAATAAGATTGCTTCGTTTTGTTAAGCGTCCCTACTGGTGCTCGAACACTGATTAAAATATCCTCAGGTTTGCTTACTTTCAATGGAACAGAGCACCATTTTTTATGTTCGGGGAAAATTGGACCAAATTCTCCACAACCCTGAAGAAAAGGAAGTCCTTTTGGTGTTTCAAAAATAGTATTGCCCGGGGGAGATTGTCCCAGGATAATATCTGCAATTTTTTTTAATGGAACATCTCCGTGAATCTCATCAGACATATTTCAGCCTCTTTAAATAATCATCAAGCTGAGATGCGGATTTTTCTCGTTCTGTTTGAATTCTATGCATGCTTATTGCATATTTATCCCAAAGATTTTCGAGGGCTGATTCCACTTCGCGGAAGTGTTCATCTATATATTTCCGAAGCACTGCTTCAAGGTCATCTTTTGTAATCTCAAGCGCAAGATTCCGACAATCATCGGCGCTTAATTCTTCCCGTTTTTTCTTGAGCACTTTAAGTAATGCCTGCCCTAACGTTTTAAGAAGAGCTTTTTTCTCTTTCAGCTTATCCGTAATCTCTTTGTAGGGGGCAAGTTGTGCTTCTAGGGACTGTTTTTGCTGGAGGAGTTGCGCATTTTGTTTATCTGTTTTTAACTGGCGCTTTATTACGGTGAGTTGATCATTGAGAATTTTTGCATAATTCGGCTTGTCTTCATCGTTTTCCTCATCACCGTTGTCAGTATCATCATCCGATTGCTGTTCAAACTCCCTCTTCTCTCCTTCAAGCCGGGCGATATCATTCCGGCAATCATCGATCTGCTGTAAAAAGTCAGGGAGGAGTTTGAGCACCAGTTTGTGTTCGAAGGGATCGAAGAGTTCGCTCTTTTTTGTTTCTGTATCCTCGATAACATCTTCAATCAGGCTGACCCAACCGTCAAAAAGCTCCTCAAAACCTCTCGCGTTGACGGTCTCAATCTCATCTTTTGCTTCTTCCCACCATGTGGCGATGACACCGCTTATCTTGAAACGGTCCAGCATCCCGACCGGTCTGATTGCCTCCTCGAAAGATTGCTGGTATTCTGCCCGGAGAACCATTGGGTCCCGTGTTTCCGGAAGACGTTTCAACCGGGGGCAGTGCTGGATCCACCATGCTAAATAGGCATCGAACATTTTCTTTTCGCATTTTTTTACACCAGGGTCGGATGAGATGAGATCACGGATAATTTTTTTTCCGCCAATCTTGGGGGCAAAATCAACATATCGGTCATCCCGAGAAACGAATAATCGGTCAGGATCGAACCCGTGCGATGCGAATAAGGGGCAGAGGGCCTCAATTTCAGATTTCGGGACCCCGCCAATAAGGTGTGCACGGACATCATGAGGTTCCGGGGGAGGGGAATTATCAACATGACGGCGGATATTCAGATTATATTCTTCATCAATAACCTGCTGTTTAGTTAAAATCCGTGAGTAATGTGAGATCTGTTCGTAGTTCTGGAATGTTCTGACAATTTTTTCCACATGTTCAGCCCGAAGATAATTCTGGGCACGTCCGGTCTCATACTCGCGATCCGCATTGATGATAAGGATCTTGTTCTTCCGTTCCGGAGGTTTCTCTCCTTCCCGCCGCATGACAATGATACATGCGGGGATACCTGTCCCGAAAAAGAGGTTAGGACCGAGACCGATGATTGCCTCGATATGATCCTTGTCAATGAGTTGTTTCCGGATATCATATTCTCCGCCGGACCGGAACAGGACGCCATGCGGCATGACAGTTGCCATAATCCCGTTGGTACGGAGCGAGGCAAGCATATGGAGGGCAAAGAGGAAATCGGCTTTTTTCTTTTCCGGTGGATACCCATACGAATTAAAGCGCTCTTTGAGTTTCAGTTCCTTCTTTTCATACGGTAAACTGAATGGCGGATTTGAAAGGATACGATCGAAGTGCATTAATTCATCATTGTCAAGGTGGAGTGGCTCTGTAAGTGTGTCTCCCTCCTCAATAAATGCACGCTCCATCACCCCGTGGAGGATCAGGTTCATCTTACAGATTACCCATGCTGACGGCTCACTGTCCTGCCCGAACAGACTCAGGTTGTTTTCATCCCCACCGTGCTCTTTCACATATTGCCGGGCATAAATGAGCATACCCCCGGAACCAACACAGGGATCATATATCCGCTGGTTTTCTTTTGGATCAACGAGCCGAACCATCAGACGGACAACTGACCGGGGCGTATAAAATTCCCCACCCTTTTTCCCCGCCGACTCTGCAAACATATAGACGAGATATTCATATGCTGATCCGAGTAAGTCCCGATGTTCGAAATCCTCGTTTCGCATCCGGTATTTTCGGAAATGCGTAATTAACTTGCGTAATTTTATATCGGGAACGGGTTTTTTCCCCACCTGACGGGTGAAGCGGAGCTTGTCAAGAACGTTATTCAGAACAGGATTGTTGTCCTGGATTGCATCGAGTGCTTTATTGAGTGTATCCCCAATATTCACATGAGAATGTTCATCGATATAGCTGAATCTGGCTGTTGGTGGGACAAATAATCCGGAATAAAGATTTGGTTCTTCTGCAAGTTCTTCAGATTCCTGTTGTGATTTGCCACTTTCGAGCAGATCACGGATAATCTTTTCCCGTTCTTCTTCAAAAACATCAGAACAGCGTCGGAGAAAGAGCATCCCGAAGATGAAATCCTTGTATTGCGAAGCGTCAACTTTGCCCCGAAGATCATCAGCAGCTGCATAGAGATGGCGTTTGAGTTTTGGTAATGTTAATCGTGGCATGGGGATAACACCGTGAAAATAATATTTTATCTAATCTTTTTTTGTTCCAGGTATGTTTTGTTTCGTGTATGAGTTCAAAGATAGATCATTAAAGTCTGACAT
>CAYWHL010000216.1:0-3646 GCA_964457995.1 uncultured Methanoregula sp.
GTCGTTCCGATCATACCTGCCGGGTAGGCTGCGGTAATTTCCACATCCCCGCCTTTGAGCTGTTTGAAGAAAAGTTTCGCATGCTCTTTTTCTTCTTCGGATGTCTGCAAGAAAAGACTTGCAATCTGTTCGTAACCTTCTTTTTTTGCTGCGCTCGCAAAGAAGGTGTAGCGGTTCCGTGCCTGCGACTCACCGGCAAATGCGGCGAGCAGGTTCTTTTCGGTTTTACTTCCTTTAAACTCCATGGTCTGACCACTCCTTTTTTTTTTAATCTGTCCATGTCCGTCATTTACCTGCATTTTTTTTAAGCGGGGACTGGTACAGTTATTCCCATTCCTGCAAATAATCCTTTCACCAGCCTGGTTTCAGCTGATTTATATACAATAAATGTTCTTGAGCATACTATAGGATATATCGGATGTTTTCCGTACTCTACGTTGATGACGAACAGGCTCTCCTGGAATTGGGGAAACTCTTTTTAGAGCGAACACGGGAATTCAAAGTAGAGATCGCATCATCGGCAATCGATGCACTCGCATCTCCAGCGTTTCTGTCATATGACGTCATTGTATCGGATTACCAGATGCCGGAGATGGACGGGATTGCATTTTTAAAGATCGTCCGCGAGCGGTTTGGGGATGTCCCGTTCATTCTCTTCACCGGGCGTGGCCGTGAAGATGTCGTGATTGAGGCCATCAACAACGGGGCAGACTTCTATCTCCAGAAAGGAGGGGATGTCAAACCGCAGTTTGCTGAACTCTCGCACAAGATCCGGCAGGCGTTGGCACGGAGGCAGGCGGAGCACTCTCTCATGGAATCTGAGAAGCGCCTTGCTGATATCATCAACTTTCTTCCGGATGCAACATTTGCCATAAACCGCGAAGGGGTGATCATTGCCTGGAACCGTGCGATTGATGAGATGACCGGGTTGTCTGCTGAAATGATGCTCGGGAAAGGGGATCACGAGTACGCCCTTCCCTTCTATGGCGAACGGCGGCCGATTCTTATTGACCTGGTATTCGAACCTGAAAAAGAGACCCAAAGGCATTATTCAGGCATTATCCGCGAAAAGGACGTGCTCATTGCTGAAACAGATCTACCGCGCCCGAGAGGTTTGCAACGGACACTCATGGGCAAGGCAAGCCCGCTTTACAACCAAAATGGGGAAGTCGTAGGGGCAATCGAATCTATCCGGGATATTACCCAGAAGAAAGAAACTGAAGCCGCCTTACAGGAGCAAAACCAGCTTCTGGCAGCAATGAACCAGCTCTCCCTTGAACTCACATTATTGCCGACCGGTGAAAACCTTGGGAAATTCATTGTCCAGAAGCTGAAAGAGTTAACCGGGGCAATAGCAGTTTGGTACTGTGAGTATCAACCTGCTGATCACACCCTTGTCATCAGGAGTCTGGAGTCCGGCCACGACATCTTAAAAAAAGCAATAACACTGCTGGGAAAAGATCCCCTCGAGATGAAGACTGTTGTCAGCGATGAAGAGTACCGCACGATAATAAAAAACACCTTTGCAAGGATGCCGACGCTTACTGATGTCAGTTTCGGGCATATCCCCCCGGCCTTGAGTTTTACTCTCCAGACAGCGCTGGGTATTGACCATTTCTTTGGAATATCCTATGTTATTGAAGGACAACTCTATGGCACATCGGTTCTTGCAATAGGTAAAGACAGACCGGATCCTTCAGCTGGATTCCTTGATTCGTTTTCACGCCTGGTTGCAGTCTCCCTGCGCAGGCTATCTGTCGAGGATAAACTGCACGCGGGCGACGAAAAATTCCGCACCGTTGCTGATTTCACCTATGGCTGGGAATACTGGGAAACACCTGATCTCAAAATTGTGTACATAAGCCCCTCCTGTGAACGGATTTCCGGGTACACTACAGATGACTTCTATCATACTCCCCATCTCCTGGACACAATCGTCGACCCCCGTGACCGGGATGTATGGGAAAACCACCGGAAAGAATCTGAAACAATAAAAACAGCAATCAGCATAGATTTCCGTATCGTAAGAAAGGACGGCGGGGTGAGGTGGATCAACCATATCTGCCACCCGGTCTTCGATTCCGCGGGACAAGACCAGGGCCGGCGTGCAAGCAACCGTGATATCACGGAAAAGAAACAGACAGACGATGAACTTCGCGCTGCGTACGAGCAGATCACAGCATCACAAGAAGAACTGCAGGGCCAGTTAAATGAGCTGCTCATCAGTGAGCAGCGGATCCGGGAGAGTGAAGCAAAATACCGTGAACTTGCAGAGCTCCTTCCCCAGATTGTCTTTGAGATGGACCGCAATCTCATAATCACGTTTGTGAACCGGCAGGGATACATCGCTTTAGGATATACACCCGATGATGTGGCACAGGGATTCAACGCTCTGTCGGTCGTTGATACTTCGCAGCACTCCTGTATCAGGGAAAATATCAGGAAAATTATCAACAGAGAGCCCTATGAGTACCCGGAATTTACTTTAAAGAGAAAGGAGGGCAGCACGTTTCCGGCTCTCATCTATTCCGATCCTGTGTATAAAAACGGGGACCTGACTGGCTTCCGGGGAATAATTATCGATATATCTGACAGAAAGAAAGCAGAAAATGCATTACACGAAAGTGAGGCAACACTTTTCAGTATCTTCCGGGCAGCGCCAATAGGAATTGGGCTGGTCTCAAACCGGGTCCTGCTCAGGGTGAACGACCGGCTCTGTGAGATGACCGGGTATTCAGCAGGGGAACTGATTGGTAAGAGCGCCCGCATCCTTTATCCCGACGATGAGGAGTTTGAACGCGTGGGCCAGGATAAATATGAACAGATCCAAAAATCCGGCACCGGGACCGTTGAGACCCGCTGGCAGCAAAAAGACGGGGATATCAGAGATATCCTGCTCAGTTCAACCCCGCTGGATCCGGAGAACCATGCAACCGGTGTGACCTTTACCGCTCTTGATATCACCGATCGCAAACGAATGGAAAATACTCTCCTCGAGCAGCAGGCAAAGCTGACTAACTTTATGCAAAACCTGCCGGCAGGCTTATTCCGTACAACTCCAGGTCCGTCCGGAAGGAGGATCATGGTAAACCCGATCATTGCCCGTATGCATGGTTTTGACTCTATTGAGGAGTTCATGCAGACTCCGGTTGCAGACAATTATGCTGATGCTGCAATGAGAAAAATCATATCTGATCGCCTGCGGCAAGAAGGTAAGTTGGCAAATGTCGAGATCCAGATGAAAAAGAAAAACGGGGAACTGTTCTGGGCAAGTCTCTCGGCAATAGCGGTTCGCGATCCAAATGGTGAGATTGAATATTTTGATGGGGTAATTGAAGATATTACCGAGCGGAAGCGCGCAGAAGAAGAACTCTGGTCAGCACACGAGCGGCTTACAGCATCTGAAGAAGAACTCAGGGGCCAGTACGAGGAACTGGTATTGGCGCAGGAAAAACTGCAGAAGAGCCAGGAGCAGCTCGAGGAGATAGCCGGTACGGTACCGGGCGTTGTCTACCAGTTCTATGCCCGGCCGGATGGAAGCATGGGAGTGTACTATGTCAGCAGCCGTGCCGGGGAGGTCTTCGGGCTCGACAACACAACGCAGGACTTTTTCTCATGGTTTACCGGGCGGGTCGATCCCGATGAC
>CAYWHL010000217.1:0-3627 GCA_964457995.1 uncultured Methanoregula sp.
TTTGTTTTGTTGACCTTGTATACGCTATTGTTTATCCTGGAATATTGAGGGTAATTCCGGATACCTGACTGATTTTGCAGCTGTTTCTGGTTTTAGGATCGCTCTTTTTAAAAAAAACCGTGACCCGATCCAATTGCTATTTATACACAGAATCGCCAAAATATTAGGTATACCTAAAGGGACTTTTATGGAACAGTCAATCACCTCTCTTGAAACAACAAAATCAGCGGTAATTGTCCGGTTGGAAGGCGGGTACCTGTTCCGGAAAAAGATGGGAGAGATGGGAATCCGGGAACGTAAAATAATCCGTCTTGTGGCAATACATCCGTTCCACGGACCGATTGTGGTTGAAGTTGACGGAAGGGAAATTACCCTTGGCCGCAGGATGGCAGAGCACATCATCATTCGGGATCCGGCATGAAAAAGATCGTGCTGATGGGAAACCCGAATGTCGGCAAGAGCGTTGTCTTTTCCCGTCTCACGGGAGCGAACGTGATCGCTTCAAATTACCCGGGCACTACTGTTGACTTCTCGAAAGGGAAGATGTGTCTGGGAAAAGAAGGCTATGAGATCATCGATGCACCCGGAACCTATTCGCTCGAACCCTCCAACAAGGCTGAAGAGGTTGCCCTTGAGATGTTTGATCAGGCGGACCTGATCATCAATGTCGTTGATGCAACCAACCTTGAACGGAACCTGTACCTGACACTCCAGATCCTGGAACAAAAAAAACCGGTGCTCCTTGCCCTGAACATGTGGGATGAAGCACGGCATACAGGAATTTCCATTGACCTTAAAAAACTCGAACAGGATCTTCAAATCCCTGTTGTTCCCACGGTTGCACTGAGCGGGGAGGGTTTCTCCGATCTTGTCCACCGCATTGACGAAGCCCGTTCCTCGGAAACGATCGAGCCGATGAGTGAAAACGACCGGTGGATAAAAATCGGGGAGATCATCAGGAATGTGCAGCAGGTGACTCACCGTCATCACACGCTGCGGGACTGGATCTCCGAAGCATCGATCCGGCCGCTCACCGGTTTTCCCATTGCGGTGGCCGTGATAGTTGCTGCACTCTGGCTTGTCAGTTTTATCGGAGAAACACTGATCACCTGTATTTTCGACCCTCTCTTTGACTTTTACACGCCAATTGCCATGAGTATCAGCACATGGCTCGGGCCCGGGTTTCTGCAGGAACTGCTCATCGGGAATCTCATCAACGGCCAGATCGATTATCTCCAGTCAATGGGGCTGCTCACGACGGGCCTTTATGTTCCCTTTGCCATGGTGCTTCCCTATATCATCGCATTCTACTCGGTTCTTGCAGTCTTTGAAGATTCAGGATACCTGCCACGGCTTGCAACCTTAACCGACACGATCTTCCACAGGTTTGGGATGCATGGATTCGGTATAATTCCGGTGTTTCTCAGTCTCGGGTGTAACGTTCCCGGGATACTTGCAGCACGGAGTCTGGAAACAAAAAAGCAGCGGTTTATTGCTTCAACCCTCCTTGCGATCTCCGTTCCCTGCATGGCAAAGAATGCTATGGTGTTCGGGATACTCGGGCCGTATGGTATTGGATACATTATCCTGGTATTTGCAACACTTTTTATCGTATTCGTCTCATCGGGTCTCATCCTGAACCGGCTCATGAAGGGAGACAGCCCGGAGATCTGTCTTGAGATCCCGCCATACCGGAAGCCGGATACCGCAACCGTACTCAAAAAGACCTGGATGCGGATCCGCTGGTTTCTTCAGGAGGCCATCCCGTTCCTGTTCCTCGGGGTGCTTCTTATCAATCTCCTCTATACCTTCGGCTTTGTGGAGTGGCTGGGGGGTATTTTTGCCCCCATTATTCAGGGGTGGTTCGGTCTTCCAAAGGAAGCCACCACCGCGCTCATGGTCGGGTTCCTGCGAAAAGATCTCGCTGTTGGTATGCTTCTCCCGCTTGGCATGTCCCCGATGCAGCTCGTGATTGCAACAACGCTTCTTACCGTTTATTTCCCCTGCGTTGGCACCTTTGCGGTGATGTTTAAGGAGCTCGGGATCCGGGATATGATCAAGGCAACCGCCTTCATGGCCGTCACAGCCTTTGTGGTCGGGGGTGTGATGAGACTGGTGTTGCTCGGCATATGAGGTGATGGTACATGCGACCTAAGACGATTGAAGAATATATCGAAACTATCTGCGTTCTCGAACAGAGGAACGGACGTGCACAGACCGGGATGATTGCTGCGCAGATGGGGGTCAAACCCCCGTCTATTACCGAGATGCTTCAGAAACTTGAAAGAGAGGGGCTAATCCATTACGAGTCGTATAATGGTGCAATCCTTACCTCCTCCGGAAAAAAAATGGCACGGGAACTGATGCAGAAACACCGTATTATCGCAAACCTTTTAGAAACCCTGGGAATTGATCGGGAACTTGCTGAAGTTGACGCATGCCAGATCGAGCATCATGTCAGCCCCGAAACCTTAAAAACCCTGGAACAGTTTGTGGAATTTACAAGGAATGATGTGGCAACAACCGAATCCATCCGCCGTTTCAGATCAACACAACCGTGAATGGGACTAAAAAACAGCACAATGATGTGGAGATCTGATGAGGAATACCTGTTCTTCGAACTGATAAATCACATTCTCAGGGGATGATCTCGCACCCGTTGAACTTCTCATGCTCAAAATCCTTTAAGGTAATTTTACCCTCGGAGATAAGCACCTGCACCCGTGGCAGCGCTTCGTGAAGTGCATCATGAAGGGTATGGATAGTAGCACAGACCAGCTGCCGCTCAGCCTCGTCCCACGGTTGCGTGATATTGGAGTACAGGCACCTGCCGCCACAGAAATCGTAAATCCTGCATTCCATGCACTCCCCGCTTACACCAATGCGATCGAGATCCAGCGGATGTGACCGGGAGATATTTCCCACGTAATACCGGGACATACCGACCATGATGGGGCAGGGACTGATATTTCCATCCGTCATGATGCTATAGTTGGCATACCCTGACCCGCACCGGAGCCGGCTGGTTTTTCCTAAGAGCAGGTCTTCTATGGGATCTACGAAGGGATACCATCGCAGTACTTCTCCGGATTTTTCCATATGATCCACCCAGAACCGGACAAGTGATCGAATTTCGGGATTGTAACTCATGTCTGTCCATTCTTTGAAATGGCGTAAGGAAAAGTCACCGGCAAAATTGGCATCGATCTGCCAGTGGATGGAAGAGAACTCATAGTCCGGGTTATCTGCAAGATACCGGACCGCATCCACGATATCGGTTGTTTCCGTGACCGTCATCCGGGCAATAAGTTCACCTTTATACCCGTTTGCCCGGATCGTACGCACATTGCGCATAACCCGGTCATAGACTCCCTTGCCACGGTTGGCATCGGTGAGATCCTTTCTCCCGTCAATTGAGACAAGAATGGTGGTGAACCGGTTGACAATTTCCTTTGGGAGCCGGTCCAGCAGGAGCCCGTTCGTCTGTATCATGAACCGTTTCACGGGAGATTCCCGCACGATCCGTTCGATCAGGTCTGCCCGCAACAGAGGTTCGCCGCCATAGAATGTCAGCGTGACCGCGGGATCTTTTTTTAAGAATTCATAGAGCAGGTTCAGATCGAATTC
>CAYWHL010000218.1:0-3527 GCA_964457995.1 uncultured Methanoregula sp.
ATCTATAGCACAACGGAGCGGGTGTGATATTGTCAACAGGGAATCAACCCGGCAGGTTAATGCCGCCATGCTCGATATGGATGTTCCGGTGTATGCCATGAATGGTCCCGGCATCGTTATAGCGGGTCCCGATGTATCAATACTTGTAAAGAAAGGGGAGTTTACGGTCGGTGTTGGGTGCCGTAAAGGGGTGAGAGCCAAAGAAGTACTGGATGCCATAAAAAATGCACTTTCAGAATCGGGGGTTGCAGAAAACGATGTACTGGTCTATGCGACTACGCAGAAAAAAAGTGGTGAAACAGGACTTTCTGAAGCGATCTCTGCCCTGTCTGGGAATTTAATATTCCTGGATGATGAAACGATAAACGCACAGAGAGGGATTAGCGCCTCCCGGGCAACAAAGATCGGGCTCCTTGGCGTTGCCGAGCCGTGTGCGCTTGCCGTTGCAAAGAAAAAACAACTCGTTATGGGAAAGAAAGTGTACGGGAGGGTCACGGTTGCCATTGCACACTAAATCACAAGGAAGTCTTACTATTGTCGGGCTTGGGCCCGGGCGCAGGGAACACATGACCCCCCGGGCACTTAAGGTAATTGCCGGCTCCGAGTATGTGATTGGAAATGCCCTGTATCTTGATCCTCTTGAACCGCTGCTTACAGGAAAAAAGGTAATCCGGAGCTCGATGGGAAAAGAGGTAGAGCGGGCAAAACAGGCTATCGAACTTGCCCAATCCCACGCGGTTGCCATTGTCTCCGGAGGAGATGCCGGGGTCTATGGTATGGCAAGCATCGTCCTTGAAGTCCTCGAGCACTCCGGCACACATATTGATGTTGAGGTGATTCCGGGAATCACTGCTGCAAATGCCGCAGCATCAAGAGCCGGATCTCCCCTGTCGGGTGATTTTGCGGTCATCAGTTTATCTGATCTTCTGACTCCCCTTGAGGTAATTGAACAGAGGCTTGACGCGGTCTTTTCTGTTGGCATTCCGGTAGTGCTCTATAACCCGAAGAGCCGTGGCAGACCCCACAATTTTGCGCTTGCCATAAAACATGCCCGCAGGTATCTTGGTGCAGAAACGCCAATAGCAATCGTCAGGAACGCTTTGCGCGATGGTGAAGAAGTGATTATAACGACCCTTGCCGATGTGGAAAACGTAGAGAACGCGGTGGACATGCATACAACAGTAATTATCGGCGGAAAGGAAAGCAGGATATGGAGGATGGGTAAAGATGTCAAAGGAATTATTACGCCACGGGGATACCACCACAAATACGTATATTGATCCCGGTGCTGTGACCCGGGAAGCTTACGAAATTTCGAAAAAGTCGCGGACGCTCGCACGGTCGATGGTTGGCGACGCAAATCCTGAAGACCGTTTACGACAGCGGTGTTCTGTCGCTGTCGGTGATTTTGGCATGGCTGATCTCATGCGGTTCTTCCATGATCCCATTCCCGCAGCACTTACTGCACTCCGTCAGGGTGCACCTATTATTACCGACATTCGCATGGTTCAGGTGGGCATCCAGAAAAAAGGGCACGCAAGCGAAGTGCTGTGTGCACTCGATTTCGGTGCAGGGATCGCACAGGAACGTGGAATTACCCGAAGTTCAGCCGGTTTTATTGCCCTCAGGGAAAAACTCGCTGGATCGATCGTTGTGATCGGCAATGCACCTTCAGCACTCCTTTCCCTGTGCGAAATGGTCAGAGAGGGGATTTTCCCAGCCGTTATCATTGGGGCCCCGGTAGGATTTGTCAACGCAGCTGAGTCAAAGGAACTGCTGCGCACGATGAATGTACCTTCAATCTCTACTGAAGGAACACGCGGCGGAACGCCTGTCGCAGTTGCGGCTATAAACGAGTGCATCACAATGTTTATAGAAAGGCACTACTGATGAGAGACCCGGTCAACGGCTTTGATTATCCCGAAGCCTGGGTGAAGAAGTGTTCATCCCCGGATTTACTCCCTCTTGTGGAGAAGGGCCTGGCAGTTCTCACTGCGTCAGGTACGGTGATCCGGCGCGGGTATACCACAGGAACAACAGCTGCTGCCGCGTGCAAAGCCGCAATTCTTTCACTCTCGGGAGTTGTCGTATCAGTTCGCATTAAAATCCCCTGCGGACTTGTCGTGGATGTGCCGGTGATTGGATTTGCCGGGAAAGCCTCTTTAAAAAAATTTGCCGGTGATTATCCAGATGATGTTACAGCAGGAATAGAGTTCATTGCAGAAGCATTACCTTTGGAAGAAGAGATCCGCTTTTTACCTGGTGACGGTATAGGCAGGTTTTCACGCGATACACCCCGGTTCCGGAAAGGAGAACCTGCCATCACCCCTGCTCCACTGGCATGTATTCTCATATCAATCCAGGAAGCGATCGATCAACAAGGACTCTCGGGTGCGCAGGTTAAATTATATATCCCGCAGGGTTCTGCGATTGCCAAAAAAACACTCAACCCCCGGATTGGTGTGGAAGGAGGGATTTCCGTGCTTGGTACAACAGGGCTCGTTGAGCCATGGGATGACCATCTTGAAGAATCAATGCGCGAACGGATAGTTGCCAGCCGCAATGCTGTACTTACTACCGGAAGGACCGGGCTCCGGTACGCACGTCTTGTTTATCCGGATCGTGATATCCTTCTGATCGGCGGAAAAATAAAAGAAGCACTCAGTGCAGCCAGAGGGAAGGTAATCCTTTTCGGCCTCCCGGCACTCATAATGCGCTATATCAACCCGCACATCCTGGATGGAACGGGGTTTGCTACCATTGAGGAATTTGCAGTATCACCTGCATTTCACAACACTGCTATAGAGAACCTTGCGGCATTCAAAAAAGAATACCCGCATATAAGGGTAATACTAATAAACCGTGATGGTGCGATTATAGGAGAAAGCCCATGAAAATTATTGGTGTCGGCTGCGGACCGGGTATGCTTACTGAACAGGCAATCCGTGAAATTTCCCGGGCTGCTGTTATCTACGGATCAGACCGTGCTATCGATCTGGCAAAATCACATATTCCCTTTGAGTGTAAGGTAAAAACAATAGATGACTTCAAAAATCTTCACAAGCTCGCCAAAGACGCCATTATTCTTTCCACCGGTGATCCCATGCTTGCCGGATTAGGATATCTTTCCGGTGAAGTTATCCCCGGTATATCTTCCCTGCAGGTCGCGACAGCCCGGCTGCACATACCGGTTTCACGTGTGTCCGTTGTCGTGGCACACGGCAAGGGTCATAAAAAAGGCATAGAGGATACCGTTGAGGAAGTAAAGCGAGGCAAGATTGTTTTTTTCCTGGCCGATCCAAAATTTGATGTCCGGGGTCTGTATTCGCAGCTTGTCATGCTTTCCCCGCCCATGAAGATCGCACTCTGCGAAAATCTCGGATATCCTGAAGAGCACATTCTTATCCGGGATATACAGTCACCACCTCAGCCGACTGAGGTGCTCTATTCACTGGTTATCGGAAATTTCTGACCAGACCGGATTCTAAAAAAAAATTCATCGTATAACAACAAAGCTTTTTTCCTGC
>CAYWHL010000219.1:0-3524 GCA_964457995.1 uncultured Methanoregula sp.
ATATCCCCCGCGTTACCGTTATTGGTGGAGTCTTCATAGGTGTGCTCAGTGTAATTGCAAACCTGTTTGGTGTCATCGGTGCTGTGAGCGGAACAGGTTTGCTCTTAACGGTAAGCATTACCTACCGGCTCTACGAAGAGATTGCGAGCCAGCAAATCATGGAGATGTACCCGTTCATGCGGACATTCTTTGGTAAAGAATGAGGATGTGGAAGGGACCAGGATGGAAGGAAAAAAGGTCATCATAACCGGAGTACCCGGCGTCGGAAAGACGACGGTTGTCAACGAAGCGCTTAAAAAAATCAAAGAAGAAGGTGTCGAGTACAAATCAATTAATTTCGGCACCTTCATGTTTGAGGTTGCAAAGAATGATAATATTGTTCAGGACCGGGACCAGATGCGGACGCTGGATCGTGCAGTCCAGAAAAGACTCCAGCAGCGTGCTGCACAGGCGATTTCCCAGATCCCTGGCAATGTTCTGATTGATACGCATGCATCTGTCAAAACGCCGAAAGGTTACCTTCCAGGGCTTCCTGAATGGGTGCTGCGTGAGATTATGCCCGATTGTATCGTTCTCGTTGAAACGGATGATGACCAGATCCTCATGCGGCGTATCACCGATGAAACACGTTCACGGGACAAAGAGGGTTCACGATCGATAGCTGAACACCAGCAGTTCAACCGCTCGTTTGCCGCTGCCTACTCGATGCTTACCGGTTGTACAGTTAAAATTGTGATAAATGCAGATTTCCTACTCGAACACGCTGCTGATGATATGGCAGCCGTATTAAGGTGAATACATGGATTTTGGAAAGATAGGAGAAAAATACGGAATGTACATAGCGTTAGCCTTTATGATGCTGATGATGTTTTCCTACAGCATCGAGTGGCTGCGTGTGGGAGTCGGGCAGGGGATTGATAGTGCATTCTCACCCTTGATTGACGGGTTTAAAATCCCATTTTATATTCTTATAGTGATCCTCTCTGCATTCACGGGACTATACACGTCAATTATCCAGAAATACACGATAAACTACGAAAAGATGACTGAGGTTCAGGAGCGAATGAAGGAATTTCAAACCGAGTATCGCGAAGCTCAGCTCTCTCAGGACGAAAAAAAGATCAAGAAACTGGAAGCGAAAAAAGACCGGGTGATGCGCGAACAGCTTGAAATGTCACAGCAGCAGTTCAAACCGATGGCATATATCCTGGTAATGACGGTTCCGATATTTTTCTGGCTTCTTTTCCGGCTTAGTCAGGTGGAGAGCACGATTACGCTGCCCTATGCCGGCACTCTTACTTTACAAGCCCCGGCGCTCTGGATTCTTCCTGCATGGATTCTCTGGTACATGATTTGTTCAATAACCTTAAGCCAGGTGATCAGGAAATCCTTGAACATCGGGGGGCTTTGATGAGAATCACCGTGAGCGGGTTGCCTGGAAGCGGGACAACTTCTCTCTCACGGTATCTTGCAGAGCGTCACGGATTTTTGATGATCTCAGCAGGGGAAGTCTTTCGCCAGCTTGCTAATGAGCATAATATGGGTCTGGCGGAGTTTGGTCATCTCGCACAGGAAAATCCGGCATTTGACAAAATGATTGATGCCCGGCAGAAAGAGATTGCAGAGCAGCAGGAGAATATTATTGTCGAAGGCAGGCTTTCCGGCTGGATGGTCAAAGACGCGGATCTCAAAATATGGCTCTATGCCCCTATCGGCTGCCGGATAAAACGAATTGTTTTCAGGGACCAGATTGTGGACGAAAAAACTGCAGAACGTATCACAATCGAGAGGGAAGAGAGCGAAGCGGTAAGGTACCGAAGTTATTATAATATCGATATTAATGATCTCTCGATCTATCAGATTATCCTGAACTCCGAACACTGGGGGGTTGAAGGACTCGGTTCAATCATTGATGCTGCAATCGCTCAAGCCACATACTGATTGACAATATTCTCCAATCATGTTTGATACCGGATAACCTTTAACGTGTCAATCCTTTTTCGGAGTGATCACCGGAATGAAAAATCATTTAGCCAGTGACAGGCAAAGTGATTACTGTGGGAGATAATAAATCAGTCCAGCTTGTTTATTCATGGGATGAAGGTGAGATTGCAGACCTGTATCGTGCCAGCGGGTGGTGGAAGGAGGAGTATGATCCCGGCGAGCTTTACCATCTGATCCGGGGCAGTTTTCTTTTTGCCGTTGCAGTCGATAAAAAAACCGGTCGTGCTGTAGGAACGGGCAGGGTCATATCTGACGGGGTTTCCGATGGATATATTCAGGACATTGTTGTTTTGCCGGAATACCGGGGGACCGGAATTGGCACTCAAATCGTTTCAACCCTCGTTAATAAATGCATTGAAAGGGGAATTTCCTGGATCGGTCTTATCGCAGAACCAGATACTGAAAAATTTTACCTGCCCCTCGGATTTTACCCCATGGAAGGGCATACTCCGCTCTTATTCCGAAGTGATACGTGATGCTTACGCAGGAAAATTTTAAACCTGTTACTCTTGCAGACCGTGACTTCTTTATGCGTCACTATGCACATTATCCCCAGACGCATAGTGACAATACGTTCACGAATATGGTATGCTGGAATCACTATGCACACTACCAGTACGCCTATGTGCAAAAAAATCTCATCATTTCAAGTACCATTGGCGACATAACCCGGTTCCGCCCCCCTGTCGGACCACGGGAACCCGGTCTCCTCCGCTCACTTATAAAACTGGCATCAGATATCAGTGACAATGAACCAATTGTCCTGATAGATCAGGAAAACTCCAGCTGGATGAGGGAGATCTGTCCTGGCATAAACCTTGTTCCCGACTATAACCATTTTGAATATGTTTACCGCTCTGCAGACCTTGCAGAGCTCCCGGGAAAAAATTACCTGACAATCCGTCGCGAGATAAACAAGTTCCGGCGTAACTGTACCAGTTCAGTTGAGCCGATTAAGAAAGAAAACTGGGAGGAAGTAAAAAGGTTCCTGATTGAATGGTGTGAATGGAAAGGGTGCGAAAACGATCAGGTCCTTGCACATGAAAAGGAAGCGGTCTTTTTTGCTATTGATCATTTCAATGAACTCGCGTTGAAGGGATTGATTATACGGATTTTTTCAAAAATCGGGGCCATGTCGCTGTTCGAGCAGCTTGACTCTGATACCGCATTGGTACATTTCGAAAAGGGACTACCTGATTGTGAGGGCATATACAAAGTGATCAATACCGAAACCGCGGCATTTCTGGCCAACAAATACTCCTATATCAACCGGGAAAGTGATCTGGGTATTGCCGGGCTCCGAGAGGCAAAAATGCGCTACCATCCCCATCACATGGTTGAAGTATATTCCCTGAAGCGTGATTCCTGAAAGCATTCCATTGTATCAATCGTGTAAAAAATACCAGTTTTTTTCGATATGAATACTGTGCTTGCTGTCTTTATAAAAATGAAGAAAAATGTTAGGTGATTGGGTAAAGTCCACCACTAACCATAAGGTAGTGTGGACAAATGCAATGTAT
>CAYWHL010000220.1:0-3519 GCA_964457995.1 uncultured Methanoregula sp.
GATCTGGTCAAAAGCAAATCCTTCGCAAACGGCTCCGTCGCCTTCCACCTGCCCGATAACAAGAGTGATGGCCTCATTCATGGTTTTGCTCCGGGCATACTGTGCCGCTTCAATCGTGGATGTAACGTTGGTTCCGCTGTTTGCATTATCTATGATCAGTATCTCCTTCTCATATGACACGGACATCCTTCCCGGGAGCGCGCAAAATGTGGATAGCGGCTCAGGGTTTATCCCCAATATCATTGCAGCTGCAGCGGCAAGAACCAGTGATGTATGGTAGCCGGGAAGTGCAAGAAGAGGATTTGAGAACCTGCAGGTTTTTCCGGACAGTATTATGTGGCATTCAGTACCAGTGCAGGAGGCAACGTCTTCCATGTGGATAACATGGCCCATGGAATCAGTTTGAATATTTTTTGCAAGAAGAAGACAATTACAGTGTTTTACAGATGCAATTTTAGTCGTCAGGGCAGACTTTTTGCCGGCAGCAAAAAAATAATCGCTGGCAGATGTGATAATCGCAAGTGTCCCCGCTCCAGTGACGCCGAGAGATTCCTCAATAATCAGCCATCCATCGATCTCCCGTGCCATCCTTGCTACAGCGATCAGTGATCCTGGCGTGATACTGGACTGTGACAGCCGTCTCTTTTCCGGGAACCGGTACGTCCCGGTTGATGTGTGAAGGATACCATCTCCCGGCATCAGGGAAGCAAGTGCGTGTGCAGTTGTCGTTTTTCCCCGTGCACCCGTGATCTCGATCATAGGTTCGGGCCGATCCTCAATGAGAAGCTGTCGGACTGCCTCATGGTGGGAAACAACAGGCGTCTGGGAGACTGTTAAAAGAGGATGATCAGGATCCAGATGAACCGGGGCAACAATCAAATCATAGTCCCTTGTGAGTGCAGTCTTTACATCAACAGTGCTTTCTCCACGGTACACATCCACACAATCAACAATATCTCCCTGTTCTGTAAAAGCCTGACCTATTGCCCTTCCTCCATGGATAGTATCCAGTACAAGGATGCGCATAAAAGAAGTTAAAGAAGTGAAAGCGCTTTTGTCGCGTTTTTGACCATAAGGTCTGCAAGAAGCGGATCACTGCCAATCGGATCTGCATAAACAAGAGGTATTGACCTCCCGTTCATTGTAAACAATCCCTTCTTTGTGCCCTCCGCAAGCCCAATCTCTCCGGGAATATCTTTTTCGATGTGTACGCCCTTTGCAAGAAATAAGGGCACAACCACTATTGCATCAATTGGCTCATTCCGGAATTCATTGAGTGATTCCTTGATTGTTGGTGTATTCATATTCATAAAACCGCATTTTACGATAAAATCCGTGTTTATTAGCTTGATCAGAGATGCCGTTTTTTCAACAAGCTCTTTGTTGTATGGCATAGTACTTCCATGCCCAATAAGTAACATTCCTTTCTTACCCATATAACAAATAATATTACTTCTACTATTAAAAATTCTTACCAAATGGTTTTTTTATGAATTGCAAAACGCATAGAGTAGTTAAATGACTTTGAGCGTGAGATTGTCTAGTACCGATTTCTTTTCCTTAATCGGATAACGGGAATTTTTTATCAACGGGTAACGACTTTTGTTGATGTGTCTTTGTTTTTGTTCCGTACTGATAATTACACACGCTTCATGAAATCGTGACATACCTGCTTTTTACATGTAAGTGCATCGAATCTAATGCAAAGTAATTTGTTTGATCAGTCTCAACAGATATGAATCTATGATGGATGCCTTCGAGCGCTTTGGGCTGCTTGTAAACAACCGGATTATCAGGACACCTATAGCGATTGCATCCATGGCAGGGATTGTTGACGCGGCGTATGTTCTTGAACGCGCCGAACATATCGGTGCTGCATTTATCGGCGGTTATTCCATTGATAAACTCACCATGGATGCGGCAAAAGCTCTAACAGCTGATGGTAATCGTAAAGAGTTCGTATACGATGACCCGGTAGATGAACTCAAAAAACAGATGGCCCTCATGGAAAAGAGTTCTGTTATACTGGGACTCAACCTCCGTGGCAGCACACCCGAATCTTACAGAAACATGGCGGGATCGCTTGGCGAGAGTGTCATATACGAAATTGATGCCCATTGCCGGCAACCGGCCATGATTGCGGCAGGTTGTGGAGAACATTATCTCAAAAAACCTGCAGAATTAATGGCTGTTGTCAGGGCTCTCAAGGTTGAAGGAGTTACTGTGTCGGTAAAATTCCGTGCCGGTGTTGCGTCGGATGACCGTCTGCTTGCCAGAAAACTTTGGACATCAGGAGCAGATATCCTGCATATTGACCTTATGGACTTTGGTTCGGCAAAGCTCCGGCAGATCCGGAACAGTTGCCCGCTGATGCTTATTGCTAATAATTCGATTAATACGTTTGACAGGATGAGGGAGATGTTTTCTCATGGCGCTGATATTGTATCGCTCGCAAGAAAATCCGATATTCGTACATTATCCGGACTGGATGCAGCAATTACCCGTTATGCTCTGGAGGAAGGCTGGTATAACTCCCCCAAACAGCTCTGCCGGGGTGGTGATATCCGCGCACTTACCTTTTGCTGTATGCCAGTCAAAGAGTGCCCGCTCATCCCGACACTTAATCGGATAGGGATGCCAAAAGAAGACTATATCCGGATGAAACTGGATACAGTAAAAGGAACCCCTCTTGAAGACGGGAAACAAACTTGTTTTGGCAGCCTTGCCTGGTGCTGTAAAACGTCTTCACCCTGCATGTTCCGCGACATGACACTCAAACAGATGGGACTATCAAAGAAAGAGTATATGCGCCTGAAACGCGAGCTCTCAGAAACGATAATGAGCCGTGTGTTCCATGACATGTCTTTTGATGAGCGCAGTTGAGCGGGCGCAGCTTGCAATGATGCTGGAGGTCTGCGCCTACCCAAAACCCGGGAATGTCGACCGTTGCCATGATTATCCTGATACCAGGCTTGAACACTTTTTAGCTTCCACAATTTTTGCACGGAAAGCACTGGAAGAGGCGGATACTGGTGCCGGGCGGATTGGAGAGATCATTAAACATGCAGTCAGGGACACAAATTGCCACGAAGGTGGTAATACCCATTTTGGCGCATTTATTCTCCTTATCCCTCTAATCTATGGTAAAGGTATTTCCGGCGCACTGACTGCAATAGAAAAGACCGATGTATCGGATGCCGTTGCATTCTATAAGGCTTTTGCCATGACAAAAGTGAAGATGCATGATACGGATGAGCTGGATGTGAATGATCCACATACACTCACGATTATCAGAAACAGGGATATGACACTCCTGGATATAATGAGGCACTCAGCTGCAAATGATATGGTGGTACGGGAATGGGTGACCGGTTTTCCCCTTACACGGCGTGGAGCTGATCTTGTTAAACAATTTGGGCCGGGCAGACAGGCAATTGTCAGTACCTTCCTTACTCTCCTTGCTTCTGAACCGGATACCTTCATCATCAAAAAACACGGTACTGCGACTGCACTGAAGAC
>CAYWHL010000221.1:0-2076 GCA_964457995.1 uncultured Methanoregula sp.
TCTTTGCTACCTGGCCGTCCACCACAGTCACTGTATAGAACGTCCCCGCCGAATAATTCTGATTTTTTACACCCCCCGGTTCACCATTCTGGTAATTGGTCAAATCCTCGATCACCGGATATCCACTGATATTTTTAACCCTGATTAGATCCCCGTGCACATGTCCGGCAAGGATGAGGGTTGGCTGCACAATTAACTGCCGGTCGATATCTTTTCCAAGGATTGAGAGCGTGCCGTCTTTTCCCATGTAGTAGTGAGTAGCAATGATGGTGAAATTATAAGACCCGTTGACTATCGCCTTTTGTAGTGCGGTAAATTCCTGCGCAGAGAGGGATGTGTCTACATAATTTATGCCAATAAAATCGAAATCGTTTAACGCAGTCACGTAATTGCCCATCTGTTCGCCTGTATACTGGGAATAATATTTGTAATTCTTCCCACGGTTTGTGTCATGGTTGCCAGCCGTTACATAAAGCGGAATATTTGTCAGATTCCGTGCACGGGAATACACATTCCACTCGGATTTTTTATCCCAGGTATTGACAAGGTCACCGGTAATGATGATGGCCGAGATATTGAATTCTGTTTTTATTGATTCAAGATATGAGAAGGTGAGATTATAGGTGTCCGGATAATGAGTGGCCAGATTCTGGGTGTCGGATATGTGGACAAAGGAGTAGGTGGTGGTGCCGGGGGATAGAGCGGTGCTGAGGGGGACGAGCATCAGGATGAGGCCGGTTATTATTATTATTTTGAAAAATCCTGTGGTTTTCATTTCAGAGATCCCAAATGAATTGTGACAGAAAGCTGAGGGGATTTCAAGACGATCATTTCAATATCAGTATCGTGCCAGAGTTTTTTGTTTTAAAAACCGTAAAAACCCCGGACCCCTTCATTGTTTTCTCTCCACAATATACCCCTTGATTGCGGTTAAGGTCGTGCTGTCCATCATCACCGAGAAATCAAGGTCAACAACAAAGACCGGAAATGCCCCTGCAAGAGAATTCCGCTTTATGATAAAGATCTTTGATTCGAGCAGGAGTGCACTCGTCTCAAGGGGGTTCTCATCAGCATCTGAATTTTTTTGCCGGGCCATGTTCTCCCGTTCAAGGAGTTCTTGCAAGGATTGTTCCTTGAAGTCAAAGATCCGATCTGCCATTGACCTGCTGGTAAAACCATGGATATACCTGACGATAAAATACTGGCAGATGGCAAGAATTGCAAGAAGGCTGAACAGGTGCCCGAGTTCCGTCAGTTCTGACTGGTTTAAAAAGGCGTTTAAGGTAACGCCCGGCAGATAGATCATGGTGGTCAGGAACAAAAATATTGCCAACAAAAAACCAAAGATGAACATACCGGTAACCAGCTGGGGCGGCAGTTTCTGCCTGCGAAGGGTGCGTTTTGCGTTTTCAACTTTATTGACATAGGACGTTGAGAAGGGTTCCATCTTCCAGACCAGCAGGTAAAAGATGACAATGATGGCACACTGGGTGATGACAATGATCATGGTTCTGAGCGGTAGTCCCCGGGTAAAATGGAAGAGAGCAAAAACAATATCAATAGAAAATATCAGCCCGATTCCCAGCGACAGGGTCCGGCTGTTTAAGAAAAGTGCGTTGATGAACAACCGGGTAAACCGGGTTGTGCCTGAAGTTACCCCGATCTCTTTTAACCACGTATGAATCCGTGAAAGGTCCGCTGTCGGGAGATTGGCGTTGTTGAAGTTTGTCGGTATAAGAAGTGAGATAAAATAGAACATGTTGAGGTAGAAGCTGGCCGCAATAAACAGCCCGAAATAATCGGGGCGGACTAAAAAAAAGATTACATTGGTAAGAACACACACCAGAAGAACGAAAAAATATATTCCCTTGTGGCCACGTGGGGTCATGAGTTCAGCACGGTTTTTTTGAACTGCCGATAGTTCGTCCCTGATGATCTGCCTGAAGGGATGATCCGTATGGGTTTTTATGGTAATTGTGCCATCAGCCAATTGTGTCACCGTGTCGATATATAATTCACTACTTTTAGTTGTAAGAGCATTAAACATAGTGAAATTTTGGGTAATGTTTTTTTTTA
>CAYWHL010000221.1:2176-3459 GCA_964457995.1 uncultured Methanoregula sp.
GGGTCTAATCTTTACCCTTCATCTGGTGAATTTTTATGATCCCTGCGCAGGACTTGCAGGTATAGAACTCATCCTTCCAGCAGGAATCGCACGCCCAGCGCCCACAGAGAACGCACTGGCGAAGCTCCGAGACCGGGTGGGGCGTAGAGCAGAGATCGCACATGTACTGGGCAAAGCTATGTGGATCTTTTAAGGGTGGTTCCCCCTGCTTTCGCATTCCCGTAATCTCTTTTTTTAGAACGGTGAGGAGATCGGGAGATTCCTTACTTTTTGGAGGTTCCTTTACGGGCAAGCTCTTTTTCCAAAGTGTCAAGGCGTGTCTCCAGGTTTATGAGTGTAGTCTGCATCCCGGATTCGTATTGTTTCAATTCAGCAAGACGCGCTTCATCGTTTTCCATCTCCTTGTAGTGCTTTTCCTTGAACTGCTGGAGTTTTGGATGAGATACCAGCTGCCACTCTTCAACCATGTTCTGGAACCTGCGGTCAAGGTACTCGTCCACACGGCTCTCTACCGGGCGGGCGAGAGAGATGTCTCCTTTTGCACCACGTATAAAGTAATAGATCAGGAAAAGAAGTGCACACAGTATAACGACAATAACGATGAAAGTCAATAAGTCCATGTCAGACCAACTCCTTAAGTTTGCCTGCACGGTTTTCAAGTTCTGTGAGTTTTTCTAATGCAGTGTGCTCAAAGGCTTTCAGCCGTGGAATCTCCTGTTCGAGGGCATAAAGACGGCCCGTAAAATCCGTAAGATCCGTTCGGGTGGACAGATCCCATTCTTCAACGATATATTTCATTCGCCGGTCCACATACGCATTCAGGTATTTGTCCGCGCCGATCATAATGACTTCTCCAGTGAAGAGATTATGCCATCTAACTTTTTTGCACGACCTTCAATGTTCATCTTTCCTGCATAAAGACTGCTAATCTCGTTGCTAACGGTTGCAAGCCGGGTTTCCAGCTTGTGGAGATCGCTGTCGGTTACAAGATCCCATTCCTCGATGATAGCTGAAAAGTTCCGGTCAAAATATGCATCAAGCGATTTATCAAATGTGGGTATGCGGGATTCGACCGTACCGGGGATATGGGAGAACTGATCCCAGAACGAATCTCCTGTCGGGTTCTGGTTTAAATTCTGGTTAATAACCGGGTTCATGGTTTTATTTCACCTTTGTTTCCTGTTCCGAGATATTTCCTAAAAGATTATCCAGTTTTTTAGTTTTTACAAGGTTTTCGAGCCGGTTTAACCGCGTTTCAATAAGTTTTTCCTTTGCATAGATGT
>CAYWHL010000222.1:0-3413 GCA_964457995.1 uncultured Methanoregula sp.
TTTTCTGCAACCGTATGTCAGGATATGGTTGCTGATGATACCGATTGGGAATATCCCATAAAATCCATTATCCCCTGCACCCCATAGATATAGGATTTTATCATGCGCATTCCTATACAATCAGTAACGCCCTCAAGTGGTCAGGCAGAAATCTGCGGCTGGGTCCACGAGGTGCGGGATCTCGGTGGTCTTGCCTTCTTTTTGATTCGTGACAGGACGGGTATTATCCAGGTAACTATTCCAAAGAAGAGAACTTCAGAAGCTGTGCTTTCTGCTGCAAAAAAGGTCTCCCGCGAATCGGTTGTACGGGTCGCAGGGATAGTTAAGGCTATTGATAAGGCACCGGGAGGACGTGAGCTCGTGCCTGATGTGTTTGAGATCGTCAGTCTGGCCGACAGTCCTCTCCCTCTTGATGTTGTTGAGAAGGTCCCGGCTGATCTCGACACCCGGCTCGATGCCCGTTTCCTCGACGCCCGGAGACCCCGGGTCGCTGCAGTCTTCCAGATCCGCAGCGCCGCAATGCACGCAATAAACCAGTACCTGCATAATGAGGGATTCATCAATATCACAACCCCAAAGATCGTTGCTGCGGCAACTGAAGGTGGAACCGAACTGTTTCCTATCGCCTATTTTGACAAAGAAGCTTTTCTCAACCAGAGCCCGCAGCTTTACAAACAGATGATGATGGCTGCGGGATTTGAGAAAGTCTATGAGATCGGGCCAATCTTCCGGGCAGAAGAACACAATACAACCAAGCACCTGAACGAGGCAACATCGATTGATATCGAAGTTTCGTATGCAGACCATTTCGAGGTAATGCGCATACTCGAAGAGCTGATTGTAAAAACCTACGAATATGTCAGCATGACCTGCAGCGACCAGCTCACCAACCTTGAAATCCCCGGTTTTTCCATCCCAAAAACCCCATTTCCTCGGCTTTGTTACGGTGATGCAATTGAGATTGCCAGAAAAAAGATTGAAGACCCGATCCAGTATGGTGATGATATCAGTCCGGCTGCAGAGAGGGCCATTGGTGCAGAAATAGGCGGGCACTATTTTATCGTGGACTGGCCCAGCGAAATCCGTCCCTATTATGCCATGCCCTGTGAGAACGATCCCACTATCTGCAAGGCATTCGATCTTATGCACCCGAGAATGGAGTTATCGAGTGGGGCACAGCGTGTCCACCAACATGATCTCCTCGTGCAGCAGATCAAAAAGAAAGGGCTGAATCCTGAGAGTTTTGAGTTCTACCTGCGCCCGTTCCGGTTTGGTATTCCTCCCCATGCCGGCTGGGGACTTGGTGCCGACAGGCTGGTTATGACAATGCTCGGGTTATCAAACGTACGCGAGGCAGTATTGTTCCCGCGAGACATGCACCGGCTGGTTCCCTGACAACATACATTTTTTATCGCTGCGGTTGATTCGATTGTACGATTAATTATCCGGATATCCTATGTCAAAGGATTATTTCATCGACAAAGTGCTGGCGACAACAGTAGTCGGGAGTTACCCGGTAGTGAAAGGAAGTGGGCTGAGAAGTCTCTTTGACCCCCTTCATACCGCTGTCGAGACAGCGGTTGCCGACCAGATCGCAGCAGGTATCGACATCATATCGGACGGTCAGGTAAGAGGTGATATGATCCAGGTATTTGCCTCAACACTCCCCGGGGTTAAAGGGCAGGAGGTCATTGCCAAAGTGCAGCCTGCGTCCGGGCCTATTACGGTGGGAGATGCAAAATATGCACTCGCAAAAGCCCCAAAAGTGAAAGGGATCATAACCGGTCCCACAACCCTTGCTCACGGCCTTCACATCAGTACCCCGATGTATCGTAACAGGGAAGAATTGTCCCTGGACCTTGCCGCCGCACTCGTTCCTGAGGTAAAAGCCCTGGAGGCAGCGGGGATAACCCTGTTGCAGATTGACGAACCGATATTTTCGACCGGTATAGCGGATCTTACCACCGGAAAACAGGCAATCGGACTGATTACGGCATCACTGCGGATACCAACGTGTCTCCATGTCTGCGGAAATTTAGGGAATGTCCTTGACGAAATCCTTAAATTTAACGTGAATGTGCTGGATTTTGAGTTCTCAAATAACCCTGCAAATCTCGATCTTCTCTCGCGACGTGACCTTGCCGGGCGGATGATAGGGTACGGTTGCGTGGACTCGTCCAGTGACAGAGTCGAAAGCGTAGCTGAGATCAAAAAACGGATTGAAAAAGGGATTGAGATATTTGACCCGCGGATTATGCTGATTGATCCCGACTGCGGTATGCGGATGCGATCCCGTGAGATCGCGTTCGCCAAACTGAAAAATATGACAACGGCTGCTAAGGAAGTCCGGCTTGCATTGTAATACTTAAAAATAAAAAAAATTAAAAAAATTATTATACGACCCTGGATGTGGTCGATGCTTCAATCCCGTTATCAGTGATGATGAATGGTAACAACCGCCGTGGAGATGCCCCATCCTTCATTTTGTGCACCGCGAGCGTCCGCTCGATCTCTGACTGGGAAATTTCTGTCTTGAACTCAACGACAATGTCAGATGCACGCATGAGCCGGGTCATCTCTATGGGCATGTGGATTCCCGTATAGACAACGAACATAATGTTTGAATCGCGGTTTTTCATTTCATCGCGGGCTAAGCGTAAAAATTTCAGGGCTTCTTCAATACCGTACTTGATAACGATGGTAGAGAGTGAATCTACAACAATTCGGCCACCGGCCATGTGCGTCATATACATTTCAGGGTGAAGGTCAGAGGCGTCGATCATTCCCACGCCAACGTCTCCGTCGTTCATCAGGTATGTGCCCTCTTCACCATCCATCTTCCAGAACTGCATTGCCGCCAGGTCAACACCGGCAAGCGGTGTACCATAGATCATAATAGTGGTGCCTACGGGGAATCCACCGTCCAGCAACAGGTTCAGACCTACGATACCGGTACCACGTTTTTTCTTTTTTCCACTTTCCGGCATGTCCATGATGTGGCTTTTTATATCTGACAAAATACTTCAGGCATATATTTTTTTGACTCTTTAAAAGGTTTGTGTGAAAAACGGACAGATTTGTCAGTTATTTGTGCGGGTACCTGTATCACCATAGGTTTCCCGAAGGGTCCTGCGCAGCAATTTCCATCCATGCACCCGGGGGAGCGAATCCACCATCACCAGTCTTCGTGGGATTTTGTAACCGGCGAGGTGTAAGCGACAATAAGCCTCAAGCTCTGGTTCAGTGAGGCACATACCTGGTTTGAGTACGACTGCTGCAACCGGAACTTCGCCTTTGCGTTCATCAGGCACACCAAAGACCGCGACTTCATTGATTGCCGGGTGCTGGATAATCACGTTCTCTACTTCAGTTGGGTAGATCTTCCAGCCGGACATGATGATCATGTCTTTTTT
>CAYWHL010000223.1:0-3391 GCA_964457995.1 uncultured Methanoregula sp.
GCGTATCTGTATTTCATTAATTGAAAAACGGAATGCTGCGCAGAATGTCGATTTGATCAATGATAAGATTATCCTGTGTTAAGTCCACTGTTTGAGGGCTGACGGAAAGTTTGGTTTTCCTATGTCTCTCTTCAGGTGGAATAAATCCCTGAATAAAAGGAGACAGCAATGAATAAAAGACGTGTAGGATTAGGATTGGTTCTTGTCACCACAGCATGTGGTGGACTTGCGGAAATCACGGCAGATTATTTTAATCGAGAAGATACATCGACAGCCGCTGCGGCGCAGGTGTCTTCGGTAATCGGTGCGAGTTGGCGCTGTGATACATTGTCCAGTTGGAAAATAAACGATCATATGTTGAATTTGGTTGGAACGACTGGTGCAGGGATCATTTACAACAACGGTTTGGAGACATTGAATACTTCGTCCAATCAATTCTCGATCAACGGGGTGGTCAGGCTTGATTCAACCGTTGGTACCGCTTTTGTCGGCTTGACTGTTAATTATGATGCTGGAACCGGAAAGGGAGTAGTTTTCCGGTATAGCGGCAATGGAACGGTTCAAATGCTGCGCCCAAATGGAACGGCTTTTTTAAGTGTTTCCAGCGCTTTTACGCATTCGCAGAACCGTCCCTATCGTTTGCGGATTTTCTCTGATACGGAGAATCAGTATACTTGTGAAGTTTTTGACACAGTAGCAGAAACAGTGGTTTTTTCCACCACTGTAGTCAACAGTGGCGGCAGTGCCAGCTCAGACGGGGTTGGAGGGTTTTATGGAACCTCCGGCCTTTGCGGTTTTGATGAATTTCACCTTATAAATAACATCGGGGTATGCCACATTGATGCAGAACAGGAGTCTTTAAGTGGTATTTCCGGGAATGTATATGCTGATACTGCCGGACCGTATGAACAGTTTCATATCGTGACCTGGAAGCAGGGTGCGGTAACAAATCCGGTCTCTTGGAATATTGGCGATTTTACCGGTTATTATCCTGCCGGAACCGCCTCCTTGTATCAGACTGCAAACGACAATGCGACGTATGGGAAATCAGCATTGCAAATTAAAGGATCCACTTTCGGTCTGTATATTAATACATGGGCTTGCCCGCCGCCTTACGGAAATAATATTTATGCGGCCTACCTCACATATCGGATCAGCAGTCCTTATCTCTACGCCTGGAAATCTTCGTCATATGGAATAAATGCAACGCTGGTATGGAGCTTTGACACAGCCATTCCCGATCTGAGTGCAACGGGGTCGGCTATCCCATATACACTATGCTGTAATTATATGTATGACTCTTCGATCTCAAAAGGATGCTGGCTGAATTGGCGATTTTTTGACCCGCGCGGAGACTCAGTCTTCACTAGTGAAAATATTATGTGGGATGTTGGGACAATGACTCCAATGGTTCGTACGATGCCGGGAGGTAGTCGGTTCTCAACCACTGCCGGATACAGTTCCTGCTATAAGACGGCGGTTTATGCCGACTGGGAAATCTTCGGGTTTTCGGTTTCCCGTAGCCAGATATCCAATATTGCAACAGATCTGAATGCATATTTGGCGACCACCACGAATACGTATCGCTATTCAACTAATCCTGATAACTGGCGAATACAGTCTGTAAACGTGGCGATGGAGATCGCATGCCCAAATGGGGATTCGGATGACCGACATTGCGGGATGAAAGTTCGCAATATTTATCTTCACAATCAATGACGGATTCGTGCGTGAAAAGAGTCCTGCTTATTATTTGGGCTATCTATATATTTTGGACGGAAGCGGAAACGCTTCCGTCCGGAGATTCTATTTGTTCAGCCGGGGAAATTTCAGGGTACGTTTTATGTCTCCTGAGCAGTGACAACCCTATTTGTGCCGGATTGTTTAATCCATTCTCCGGCAGGAACCTCTTGCTGTTTCAGGGTATGGAAAAGGAGAGAATTCGATTAGTATCAGTTAATCTAGTGTCAGGTAATGCCGTCTTTGAATATGGGAAACAATGGGTCAGATTGACCTTATGGAATGGTGATCATGAAATACCCTCCGAATCAGAGTTCGGCGAATCGTTGGCAACGCGACGGGAATTGATTCAGCAGTTAGTCAATCGGCCGGCTGATTCTGATTGGCTACGACAGGAAATAGAAGATTATCAGGTTGAAGCTGTTCGTGCGGGCCAATCGCAGCTTCCTTTTACTTCACCTGAGATTGATCAGCGGTTGCATAGTGAAGGACTGCTTCCTGCATCACCTGTAAATTGCAGATTTGAAGTGGTGAACGTGTACGGAAAACATTAAATAAAATACAAAAAAAAGACTTACGCCCGGTGCGTGTTGCATGCGACAACTTCTGTATGAAAAAGACAATCGTGCTGTGTATGATGGGATTGATGGGCTGGTCGGGGTTTGCGATCTCTTTTACGGATAATTTCAATCGAGCCAACACAAATGGCAGCGGAACCAACACATTAAATACAATTGAAAAAAATTGGGTTGGGGAGGGAGCCCGTCGATGGGACATTTCCGGTAACAAGCTGGTGTCCAATAGCGGCTCCGGCAACTTTATCTATAATATTGGATTGAGAACCTCGAATTCGACAAACGACAGTTCTTTCACGCAAACTGCCTATGTCGCTGTGAACAACAGTGCGAGCTCGGCATTTGGCGGGATGGTGGTCAACTTTGATACTAATACTAACACCGGCATTACATTCCGTTTCGCAGGAAACGGCACAGTAACTTTTCTTCGTCCGAATGGTACGGTTATCATGTCCGGAACGTTTTCCGAAACGATCGTGCCCGACCGCGCATATCGGATGACCATCTTTTCGGAGGCGGCCAACACCTATGATCTGGAAATCTATGACCCAGTTGCCGATACGATTGTTTTTTCGGCAATTGAGGTGGTGAACGGTGGAGGGAGTGCCAGTTCAGATGGATTCGGCGGATTGTATGTAAATACGTTAGGTGTCACCTGTGACGATTTCTCGCTGGCAAATTCGGAGAACGTGGTGTCGTCAGCCACTCTTCGTTTGGTAACAATTGTTTCTCAATGAGATTAATCCAAGTCTAAAAAAGGAATGACAATGAAGAAGCGTTACGGGTTCCTATTGGTACTGATCCTTTGCAGAGCGGTCTATGCTCTGGATATCCCCGGTTTTATTCCAGATAAAACTGTTATCTATAAAGAGATCAACGGAACTGCTCTTAAGCTAGATATTTTCAACCCGCCGGGGTTAAAAGCTGGAGACAAACGGCCTGCGGTTATTTTTTTCTATGGCGGCGGTTGGTTTGACGGGAATCCGTCCCAGTTTCATGCTCAATGCAGCTGGCTGGCATCCTGCGGAATGGTGGCCTGCTCGGCTGATTACCGCGTGAAAGCCCGGCAGGGAACG
>CAYWHL010000224.1:0-3377 GCA_964457995.1 uncultured Methanoregula sp.
TTGCTTAACGTCAACCCCCGATTTCTCTACCATTTCACGGGTAACTTTTGCCATTTTTTCTTCCCCCTTGGGATAGCGAAGTATTATCTACAATTTGATATATAAACGTTATCGCATCTGAATATTCGAGCTGAAATGAACGGAAATAATCCCGTACATGGTGTAAATACGATTTTTTATGGCAAAATATCAAATACTCTTGTAATACCATTTCTAAAAAATTGGTTAAAACTTCCCCTTTGTACTCCGTATCGTTTTTTTATCCCGGCTTATGGTGAGAGCCTGCCTCAGGGCAATCCCGAATGCCTTGAACACCGCTTCGCACTGGTGATGATCGTTCTTCCCGGAAAACATGATATGTGCCGTTATACCTGCACGGGTACACAGACTGTAGAAAAAATGCTCAAAGATATCAGCCGGGATTGTCCCGATAGTTCTGTTCCCAAAGGTACCGCTAAAGACAACATATCCCCTGCCCCCGCAATCGAGCGCCACGGTTGCAAGTGACTCATCCATGGGTATAATGGCGTGAGCGAAACGCTGTATACCACGCCCCTCACCGATTGCCTGCCTGACTGCATCACCAAGAACGATCCCGATGTCTTCAATGGTATGATGGCAATCAACACCGAGATCTCCTTTGGCGACACAGGTGAGATCCAATTCCCCATGCTTTGCCATAGCAGCAAGCATGTGATCAAAAAACGGCACGCCGCTGTCAACTGATACCTTCCCACTTCCATCAGGATTTAGTTTGATCGAAATATTTGTTTCTTTAGTCTCCCGCTTAATAGTTACAATCCTCATTGACATTCCTCCAGTGCATCTTTAAGGGTAATCTTCCCGCTGTAAAGAGCAGAACCGAGCACCGCTCCGAATGCCCCTGCATCCCTCAGACCAGCAACGTCCAATCGAGATGATACCCCCCCGGCAACAACGACGGGAATATGCACATTTTTAATCAGTCGCCTGACTGGCTCGAATATGACCCCCTGCTGCAGTCCTTCCACATCAACATTGGTATAGAGCAAGAAACCGGCACCCAGTTCCTCGAAGCGCCGTGCCCAGTCAAGATAGTCCCCGGCCGTCTGCTGCCAACCATAGACCGCGATCTGTCCGCCTTTTGCATCGACACCTGCCATAATGTGCTCGCTGCCAAACTCATCCGCAATGATACTGATACTCTCCGGCTCGCTCGTGGCAAGGGTTGAAATAATGATCCGCGAGACTCCGGTATTCAGCCAGCGTGTAGCGTCATCCAGTGAGCGGATACCCCCTCCCAGCTCTATCTCGACCCCGGTTTTTTTGATAATGTCTTTAATGAGCTCAGCATTTTTAGAGCAGTTCCCGAATGCCCCGTCAAGGTTCACTACATGAAGAGCATCTGCACCCTGGTCGAGCCAGCGGGTTGCACACCTTAGCGGGTCCCCAAACTCCGTCGCACTCTCACGCTTTCCCTGCACCAGCTGGACACACCGTCCTCCGAGGATATCTACAGCAGGAAATATGCGCATAAGACTCATCGTATCATTCTTTGGATCGCCATGACGAGAATATCCTTTGCACCTGCACGCTTCAGCGAGTTAATCAGGGAGTAGACCCGTTCCTCGTTTACGACTGCATGTACGGCGACGAGGTTTTCATTTGATGCAACGTCCATCACTGTGGGGCCGGAAAGTCCGGGCAGTACATGTTTTACTGCTTCAAGGGAAGTCCTCTTCACATTCATCATCAGATAGCACTGTCCGCGAGCCCGGATGACACTCTCCAGGGCCAGGTAAATCTCATCGATCTTCTCTCTTTTTGTCCGTAGTGATTCCATATTTGCGATCAGGTGCGTGGATGTCTCCATTACCTCATCGATAATTCGGAGACGGTTGGTCTTTAAGGTTGTTCCCGAACTCGAAAGGTCAACGATCGCATCAGCGATACCGAGGTGCGGGGTTACCTCACATGCTCCCCCGACAAGCACAACATTGATACTCGTGTTGTGTTTCGCGAAAAACGCTTTTGTAATCACCGGAAATTCAGTGGCAACTTTCATCCCGTTGAGTTGTTGGACCGAGGTAATCGATGAATCTTCATGCACAGCAAGTACAAGTTTTGCCTTTCCTGACTGTAAATCCAGGAGCTCTTTTACGTGAGACTCCCGTTCAACTACCATATCATGACCGGTGATTCCGAGATCAGCTGCACCTGTTGCAACGTATTCGGGAATATCAATTGGCCGGGCAAACAGGATTTCTACGTGAGGGTCGAGTGTCTTTGTAATCAACCGCCGTTCTCCGATTTCAGGAAAGTGGAGCCCGCTCTTTTCAATAAGATCCATAATTGGTGCTGCGATCCTGCCTTTGTTGGGAATTGCAAGCCGGACAATCGATGAAAAAGGAGCAGGGGTATTTTTTTTCTTGTTGTATTTAACCTGTTTTGCCATAGGAGTTCAGAACGTCTTGAGCTCGCCGCGGATTACTCTCTCGGTAATATCGGTTACATTCTCGAGCCAGTGATCAACAATCCCCTCAATCTCACCCTTGATCTTCTGCATTTTGACACCTTCCACGGGCAGTACCTGTACACTTGCCACAAGCGGGCGGTCAATGGGCTGTCCGATCTGGGAAAGGAGACGGACATACATCTCTTCAATCCCCTCAACCTGTTCTAAACAATCGGTGGCAATCTGCGTCGAAAGCAGGTTATAGATCTTGCCGACATGGTTGATCGGATTCTTCCCGCTCGTCGCCTCCATGCTCATCGGGCGGTTGGGAGTGATAAGCCCGTTGCAGCGGTTTCCGCGCCCGACCGACCCATCATCACCCATTTCAGCCGAGGTGCCGGTAACGGTCAGGTAGATGCTGTCATTCTTGATGTTATCACCCGTATTGAGATGGACAACCACCTTGCGCTTCGTGCTCTTCCTGGCCACCCTGCCGATCTGTTCTTTGAGGATCTCCATGTATTCTGTGTATTGCTGGATATCTGCACAGTACCTGTCGATAATTGCACAGGCAACAGTCAGGGTGATAGTGTTCCCGTCGCGCAGTCCCATGATTTTGATATCCTGCCCGATTGCGGGATACTTCAGCCGCAGCTTGTCATCAATAAAATTGCTGACGTTCGTAATAATATTTTCAACATCAGAAAACGGGGCATGTCCAACACCAAATGAAGTATCATTTGCTCTGGGCACTCTTCCGTTGTGTGGCTTGAAAACATCGCGGAGATCGGTCGAACCTGTCCCCAGCCGGCAGTCCATAATGACATCCCGTTCCATGTTTAAGGTCTTGAAATGGGTGCGGAGATAATTCCGTGTTGCTTCTACAGCAATCGCATCCGTAGGAATAGAGACGTCATTGAATCGTTTTGTTGCACGACCGTCA
>CAYWHL010000225.1:0-3340 GCA_964457995.1 uncultured Methanoregula sp.
GACGAAGATATCTTCTGGTGTACTGCCGATCCCGGCTGGATCACCGGCCACAGCTACATTGTATACGGCCCGCTCGCAGTCGGGTCGACGGTCTTCATTTCGGAGCTGACCCCGGATTATCCGGACGCAGGCAGCTTCTGGAACCTGATCGAGGAGCAGAAGATTACGGTCTTCTACACTGCCCCAACCGCAATCCGCATGTTCATGAAGATGGGCGAGATCTGGCCGGACAAATACGACCTGAGTTCACTGCGGATCATCGGTTCCGTCGGAGAGCCTCTGAACCCTGAGGCTTTCGAGTGGTATTACCATACAATTGGAAAGGAACGGTGCCCGATCCTTGACACTTGGTGGCAGACCGAGACCGGTATGCAGATGATCACCACCATGATGGGTGAACCCATGCGTCCGGGATTTGCCGGCAAACCGATCCCGGGTGTTGAAGCAGATGTTCTTGATAAAAATGGTAGAACTCCGGCACAACATCAAAGGAAAAGACCTCATGCCATGAAATTGATTAGTTCAATTTGAAGATATTGCAATAACCCCTGTTCAATGATTTTCCCAAAGGTTATAAGGTGTATTTAACTCAAGGGCAGCATAGATTTCAAACAAAGCCTGCTCTGCCGGTTCAATTATTTCTGTGACTCTGACTCGCATTTTCGAAACATCGACCTTTGCCTCATCATATTTTTCCGAAAAATCTTTTTCTAACTGAAGATTATTTCGGGATTTAGTAATTCCAATTTCTGTTTTTTTTAATTTTTCTTTCGCCAGAATAAAAGCAAAGGTAGCTGAGTTATGCCCGGAACTTGGACGGCTGTGTTCAAACAAACGTGTTCTCATTCGGTCTGACCTGCCGACGTATAGTGGACGGTTTTTCTCATCGTAAAAAACATAAATTCCCTGATTCGGCACATTTTTTATTTCATCTCTTGAAAAAGAGGGAGATTTTTGTAGTCTGTCCAGCCAGCCGGGGAACTTATCTATCATTTCCTTAAATTCTCCTTTCATTTTTTTCATCTCCACGAAATACAAACGGGAGTTGTTTTTCAAACCTTAATATCATGCTACCCTCAAACAGCCTTGCATAGGGAGATTTCAATCGCTAATTGCGGCGGATATCATGTAGCTGCTCGAGACCCCGGGTGAAGCCCACGCGGCGAGGGGCAACAGCCCCGTTGAGCGTCGAATCCCCTTTTCATTAAAAAAATTCCCGGATTGGGCTGATAGACGAGTTTTTTCAAATCGACCTAAAAGGATATCAAACTCATGCTCCCGGGCTTGTTCTGGAGAGAACTGATAACCGGATAACGTTTATAGGGTATCCTGCGCAAACTAAAATCAGATGCAATTCTCAGGAATCTGCTTTCCATGAATCTAACTCCATCGATATCCAGATTGTCCGGTATCCTGATCACCCTGGCTGCAGCAATAGTTATCCTTGCCGGGATACAGGCTGCAGCTTCTATTCTCGGTCCGCTTGTCTTGTCAGTCTACCTTACGCTTATCTTCGGCATGCTCCTTCACTGGTTTGAAAGAAAAGGTCTCTCCACCCGCTCGGCCCTTATCCTCACCCTGATCATCTTCCTTGCCATCGTTGTTATTTTCATTGTTGTGATAGCCGGATCCTTTATCCAGTTCCTGTCCGAGCTTCCCGGCTACCTTCAGAAACTTGAGAGCAGCCTTGAACTCGTCAGCCCGGTTCTCATCTCGATCGGGATCGATCCTGCATCCCTGACACTCCAAAACCTTATCCAGTCCTTTTCTGACGAAATCGGGGGTCTGATCAGCGATCTCTGGGACATTGCAAGTCCTTTAGTCCTGATCTTTCTCACCACCCTCTTTTTACTCTTTGAAGCAAAGGGATTCTCGCAAAAGCTGCAGATCATCATTGGAGAAATCCGGCCCGGTGAACTGAACCGGTTCATTACTCTCGCGAAGAAAAACGTTGATTACATCATCATCAGGACTCAGGTGAACCTTGTCACGGGTATCGGAACGGCAATCATTCTCGCGCTTATCGGGGTGAAATACGCCATATTCTGGGGTTTTTTGGCTTTCTTACTCGGTTTCATCGTGAATATCGGGTTCTGGCTTGCCATTGTTCCGCCAATGCTCCTCGCCTTGTTCGATCTTGGGCCTCTACAAGCCCTCCTGGTACTTGCCGGATCAGGGCTGATGGACTTCCTTGCCGAATACCTTATATTCCCCAACCTCGCAGCACGGGGATTGGAACTCTCTACTGCCGTTGTGTTCTTCTCTCTTTTCTTCTGGGGATGGATTCTTGGCGGAATCGGTGTTCTTCTTGCAGTTCCCTTAACTCTCCTTGTTCAGATGGTCTGCGAACTGTTTGAAGAGACCCGGTGGATTGGGTTCCTGCTCGGGCCCTCTCCGCGTAAAGAGACCTGAAGAGACATATTTCCGGGTCACATTACCCGGAAGTACACCAAAACGGGGAAAAAATGAACACTTCCGGGAAAAGAGACATGATTTTTTACAAAAGAGACACAAAAACATCCCAGGGAAGGGTTAACGCAGTCGAAAATGACCCCGGATTACAGCGAGTGAAGATACACTTCCTGGACCTGCTTTGTATCAAAACACTGGTAGTCGATCCCTAAAAAACAACCCTTCATTTCCCCATGACCGTCTACCCCCCCAGGCAACCCCCGTTTTGCCTCCCAAAAGCGTCCATTGGCGTACATTTTCCCCTGAAAATTGCACTCCGTTTGCCATAAAACGGCAAATTTCCCGTTATTTCTAAATTATGTGCCGCAATTCACTGAAATGTGCAACCTACCCTCTTCCGGATACCCCAAAAACCCGAATCTGAGCCCGATGCGGTCCCGGATTATGGTGTGGGGAGATACACTCCCCCAGGGTGCCGGAAACAGGGGTTAAACCATCGTCATATAAAGGTCTCTGATGGTATCCCCGGCCAGATTGGGTGACGTATTCCGAAGAGTTCCCCCCACCACCCTTATCCTGTCTCCCACCCAATCGCTAATCACGCATGTCGCCCGATCCCGACCAGCCGGAACTCATCATAGACCTCAACAATAGAGAATTCTTCTCCTCTACCTGGTCCTCCCTTCCCTGGTCTCCCTGGGTCCCGTTCACCGCTGACAAACACGAATTCCGGACCATCTCCAAAGAGCCCGGCCTCTACCGGATCCGCCCGGCCGGCAAAGACTTCCTCATGTATATCGGCGAAACCCGGAGAACCGTCCATGAACGACTAAAACGAACTCCGGTACAGCATCAGACGAACAAACCTGATGCCCATGGAACGATCCAATTTCTGAAGCACCCCTGCTCTGGGCCTGGCAGGATGCAG
>CAYWHL010000226.1:0-3336 GCA_964457995.1 uncultured Methanoregula sp.
TACCCCCGCCGAACTTTGGATCGGATTCGCCGGCTACGATTTCACCCTGGTCCGTGTTGTGGTGCAGGACTGCGCCGAACTCTTCGAGATATTCCTTACAGAGCGCCCTGCTGATCGATTCTGCAATGCCATCCGCGATACTGTCAGGATGACCGAGACATTTGCGCTCGACAAGTTCAATTTGTTGTTTCTCCAAAGGAATCTGGGCTAATGCTTCAATCTGGATATTTCTCTTCATTGATTTCCTCGTAACAATGCGTACTATAAACAGGAACTGGAATTCATATAACGATTTCTAATATACAATAGTTTTTTGTTTTTTTATGATTCACAGTAATCTTAATATCCCGCCCTGCTTCATTCCTGTTCTCAACGTTCATTGCTGCATTGCATGAAGACAGGCGGCATCTGGCGATTTTCAATGTCTGGTTCCATCCATAAAAAAAATCCATTATCCATAAAACGTTCTTGAAAAAAGGAGTATAAAAACAGAGTTATCGTCTGAGGAATTTATGGAGAATCGTCATTTCGCTTCCCTTTGGTTTCTTTGCGGGAAGTTTGGTCGGTACCGGGGTCTCATCCTCCTTATCATCCTCATCGATGTTCTCTTTATGGGCAGTTCCTTTCTTTTCGTGGGAGTATTCAGGTATCCTGTCATCTGAGATGGTCCTGTACGTTCCCAGTTTTGTTCCACACCCCGGACAGAAGTTTGCTGCAGGAGGGAGTTTTTTCCCGCAGTTTTGACAAAACGAGGGTATTTCAGCTCCTTCATCCTGGGCTGGTGTTCTCTGGACCTTTCCCCTGATTACGGGACGGCCAGGGATTTGTGTTAATTCTTCTGGTTCGGGTTGTTTTTCGGGTATCACCGCCGGTTCTATCACCGGCCTTTTCGCGGTCTGAAAGGATGAGGGTTTAAGCGGCTGCATTGCACTTTTCATTGCGACTTTCATAGCCGATTGCACTTCGTGTTTGCGCACTGGTTGGATATCCACCTTTCTTTGAGGGGGGCTCTCTTGGTCAGATTCAAGATCTTCCCTTGGTTTTTTGAGATTTTCGGGCACCTCCCTGACCTGTGCACGTCGCGGGGGGCGGGGTGGTTGCTCAACTTCAGGTTCCTGCTCCTGCACTTTTTGGAGAAGGATATGCCGTTTGACCGGTGGTTGTTTTTCGTGGTCTTTCCCTGGTTTTCTTTTCGGTTGCAGTTCCTGTTTTTGCAGGGGCTTTTCCCGCTTAAAAGGTGTGGATTCTTCCCGTGGTTCTGAAGGTTCTTCAGCCGGCTGTACCGGAGATTTTTTAGCCTGGTCTTCTTCATGGAGAAGTGTTATCCATTCATCAATCTCATCAGACCGGTCCATGCCGTTCTGGATAAAAATGAGTTTCATGGTCTTGATTTCATCATCGGCAGATTTGAGAGAGAGAACCAGAACGGGATCGGAACTTTCCGAAAACTCAATGATGCTGCCGGCAATCGTATCACGCGGAATATCTTTTGCCGTAACCTTGACCTTTTTCTCCTGTGTATCGATTAAAAATATACGCTGGTTTGAAAGATATGCATGGAAATAAAATTTTTTCACGGCAATATTAAGCGAGCCAATGAGTACCTGCTCTCCAGGTTGCAGGTAAACAGAAATTCCCCCGTCTTCTTCTGTTTCAGGATCTTCCCCCTTTTGCACCGTACTGCTACCGGAGAGATCAGCTTTGCCTGTAGCAGAGGGAGATTTCTCTGATTCTTCTTCTATTTTTCCGCCACAATAGCCACAAACATCTATGTTATCCCGTATATTCATTCCGCAATGAGGGCATTTCATCGGTGAGCTCCCTTTTCCGATATCCAGAGTGTAACTATAATGTTCTCATTAGATATGAAAAATTCTCTGATCGGCATCGATAAGGCTCCTGCATACATATTAATAGTTATTATTTGGAGATAATCCCTTTCAGCAGTTCAATGATGTGCAACCGCTCATCTTCCTTTTCGCATCTGTGGATACAGATAGCCGCTTCATTCCTGTTGCTGCTGATGAGAGCATTTATACGGCAGCGGTTGCTATCCCCGCTGAGGAAACAGTCTTCCGGGGAGATCCTGCCAAATGCGTTGTTGATTGTGACACAGAATGTCTCGGGGCAATCGACGGCATGATATATTGACCGGTTGACAACAATAACAAGCACACCTTTTTTATCACCGTCATCTGATTCATCCAGCCGGAACGTGCCATACTTTTCATCTCCGAAGTTGTTAAGGAATTCACGGTAGAAGGGATTGTGGCGTTCTTTGAGTTGTCGTAAAAAGAGTCCGGATTTTATAAGCATATAATTGGAGTACTTGGCATTTACCAAAGGAAGCAGATGACTGTATGCAGGATTTTTTAGAATCTCATGGAGGGGTTTTTGTGCACGGGCAAAGAAATCTTCCCTGACCCCTCCAATAAAATTAAGTCGTACCGGTTTGAAATAGAGTGTTTTTTCCCCACAAGGCACTGCCAGAGATCCATCCTTCAGCTGCGTCAGACCACCATCGGACGATTTGCTGGACGGGCTTATTGTTTTTTTTCCCGCTGTCTCCCTAATTGGTTTTCCAACACTAGAGGTGCCCCTGGCGATGGCTGACCACGTCTCTGCAGGAAACGTATGGTCGAGGTGTTTTTTCCAGAGGGGGTCACGAAAAGTGGCAATGGATACTAACCGGAACTGAGTACCTACAGGGATAAATTTTGCACCACAATAGGTGCACTCTATATAGAAATCCGTGTGAGGAATGCCAAACAGCTGTTTTCCGACAACCCGGTTTAAAATCCCGGTACGGCATACCGGACACCTGCTCATCATTGACGCCAGTGAAGATTCATCGTCATATAACGATTCCCCGGACCTGATTATTGGCGATTTTGCAGATGCGACATGCCAGGTCCACGGGGGAAGGAGCCGGATTCCTTTACGGGACTGGTGAGATAACCGGTTAGTGATTTCAGTTGTTTCGGCAATGCCTGCACTACAGAGCACCTCGGCAATCACAGGAACGACCTTTTTTCCCGAAATCTTCAATCGCTCTTCGATACACCGGTCAAGTCCGTTTTCCGTCTTTATGGCAGAGCTGGAAGGTGTATGGAGTGCAAGTTTCTTTTTAAATTCGGCATTGAGGCATTCCATGGCAACACCGAGTAATTCACCAGTGACCATAACATCGCTCCTTAAAAACGGCAGCCGCGAAACACGCCTGCTGACCGTTTCACTGGCAAGTGCGAACAATTCCGGAGGTATGGGAAAATACTGTATGGCCGACATCTTGTATTGTTCTTATCGGTTGTCACGCATACGGCATAAAGAATCGCA
>CAYWHL010000227.1:0-3307 GCA_964457995.1 uncultured Methanoregula sp.
GAAATACCCGACAAAATCATTCTTCTTTTAACAGGACTGCATCTGAGGGCAGCCCTCCTGAAACACAGTTATCATCATAGCAAACCAATACCCTTGCAATAACCGTGAGGGGAAAGAATGGCAAAACAGTGCGATGAACCGGTCACCCAGATCCATTTAAAACCGAAGATGACCGTGAATGAACTGGTCACGGCAATGGGGAAGGCCGGGGCGTACAATGGTGGATCGCTGTCTCGTGCCGTTGAGATTTATGATCAGATGCTGCGTGATCCAAAAACAACGAAATTCTTCGGTCTCGCCGGTGCGATGGTGCCAGCCGGCATGGGCGGGATCGTATCAGATCTTGTGAAAAACGGACATATCGATGTGCTCGTATCGACCGGCGCGAACCTCACGCATGATATAATCGAGGCGATCGGGAGCAGACACTTTCACGGCACAGCGTTCTGCAACGATGTCGAACTTCGTCATGACGAGATTAACCGTATCTATGACGTCTACCTTCCCAACGAAGCTTTTGAGCATTTCGAGGAATTTATGCAGAACGTGTTCGGCAGGCTCGAACCCGGGAGCACCATCTCCATATCCGGGCTTCTTGACCACCTTGGGAAAAACCTGACATCCGGCATTCTCCACGCTGCTGCGAAAAAAAAGGTGCCTGTCTATTGTCCCGCGGTGCAGGATTCAATGGTAGGGCTGCAGTACTGGCTTTTTTCCCAGACAAATCAGGTGACCGTCGATGCTTTTGCTGACATGCCTTCACTCATGGATACATGCTTCACGACAAAAAAAGCCGGGGCATTCCTGGTTGGCGGGGGTGTGCCAAAAAACTTCATCCTCCAGAGCATGCTCATGACCCCCAACGGATTTGACTTTGCCGTGCAGCTCACCGGAGACCGCCCGGATCTCGGGGGACTTTCGGGTGCGACACTTGATGAAGCCCGTTCATGGGGGAAGATAACGGAAGCCGCACAGGCAGTTACTGTCTATGGTGACGCGACGATCACCCTCCCCATCCTTGTCGCCGCCGTTATGGAGCGGATACACCATGACTGAACTGATCCTCGCACTTGATGTTACAGAGAAGAAGAAGGCACTCGCAATTGCACACGAATGTGTGCCATACCTTGATGCAATAAAACTCGGTTATCCGCTCATACTCTCGTGCGGGCTCTCCATAGCACAGGAGCTGGAAGTCGAAGACCTCCCGCTTATTGCCGATTTCAAAGTTGCCGACATCCCGAACACGAACCGGCTCATCGCAGAACAGGTTTTTGACGCAGGGTTCTCATCCATCATCTGCCATGGTTTCACCGGAAAAGATGCTGTACAGGCATGTGTCGACACCTCATCCGATTACGGTGCCGCGTGTTTCGTTGTTGCAGAGATGAGCCACCCGGGAGCAGCCGAATTCTTTTGGGGTGGAACTGCCGAACATATAGCACGTCTGGCAATCGAATGCGGGGCAGATGGTATCATCGCCCCGGCTACCAGACCGGAGCGGGTGAAAATCCTCAGAGGCATTATCGGTAAAAGGAAAATCCTTTCACCAGGGATCGGGACTCAGGGGGGAGATGCAGATACCATTGCAGAAATTGTTGACGGAATTATCGTTGGCCGCGCGATATATGACGCAGATAACCCGGCAGCAGCAGCACAGGTTTTTGCGCACGTCCGTAAAGCGTAAACAGTTATAAAAACGGCCCTGTGCAACCAGATTTGTATATACGCATATATGGATGAAATGGCAGTCTGTTGAACCTGAAGGTTCTAAATATTTATTAATCATCTGTGCCATGTTATACTATGGATTGGTCGGCAGAACAACGTAAAATGGCAGAGAAATACAAAAGTGTAAACGAGATTCCGGAAAAGGAGCGCAAATACAAGTGCTATACCTGTCACCTTATCATTGACGAAAATCCGTGCCCGAAATGCGGTGAGACACACCTTGAGGTCATGTGCCCGCTTGACCACTGCCACTGTACTCACGAGATAGTATCGGGTATCGAGTACTGCCCGTTATGCGGGAAAGCAGTCTGCCCGGAGTGCGGATCTCATGATGTCACCCAGATCAGCAGGGTAACCGGCTACCTGCAGGACGTCTCCGGCTGGAACGCCAGCAAACAGCAGGAACTCAAAGACCGCGTGCGCTATTCGGTCGCATGAGATACTATTTTGATACCAGTACTCTTTTTATCCGGGGAACATTCCGCGCTGCAAGCACCGGAATCTCCGGGGGAATTCGCTCTGTTTCAACTCTTATAAACCATACCATTCCTGCCGGCTGGAGCCATGAAGATCCCAAAAAGGAACTGGAATTTGTAGCCGCAGGGGCCGGTATCAGCCATGAATTTTTTGGGCTGCTTACCGCAGTACCGGTTCAGCACTGCTGCGTGCTCCAGTACGATTCTGTCACTGCATTTATCACCGCAGGAATTCGCCGTGAACCTCCAATAAACGCTGGCACCATCAACATCATCGTGTGCAGCAATGAGGGGTTGGGAGACGCGGCACTGCTCGAAACCATCATGGTCGCCACTGAGGCCAAAGCCGAGGCACTCCAAAAGATGGATCTCCCGCTGACAGGTACTCCTACCGATGCCATTATTGCCGCATGTGAGGGGAGCGTAAAACACCGGTATGCCGGGAGGCTCACGGATACAGGCAGACGGGTTCGCGAAACTGTACTTCACGGTATACCTGAAGCTATCAGGCGCCATGATGCACCGGAGCAATCTGCCCATTCCTCATTTTTCATTTTCAGCCGTTTCCAGGGAGACCACTGGGTGGAATGGTCCCCGCATAAGTGCCCGTACTTTCCCTGCCACTTTCCCGGGCAGCGGTGCGATTTCTGCTATTGTCCGTTCTATCCCTGCGGGGACGAAAATCTCGGCGAGTGGGCAGAGAGTTCCCATGGTGGAAGAGTCTGGAACTGTGCCCGGTGCACACTTCTTCATGAACCTGAAATTGCAGATTACTTAAAAAAATTCCCCGGTGCATCACTTACAGAACTGAAACGCCTGCGTAATTTTAAAAAAGAGATTCAATAATTACTCTGTTATCCCGAGCGCGGAAAGAAGCTCAGTAAGCGGGATGCCATGTGCTTCGGCAGCCTCGCGGATCGTCTCGCCACGGGCGATGGCGCATCCGACACACCCCATACCGAATTTGAAGAGTGCCTCAGTTGCCTCGGGTTTCGCTTTTAAAAGATCATAGATCGTGCTATCTGCAGTAATTTCAACCATAGTATCACTTAGTCACTGTGGTAAAACATAAACTTCACGATTGCGTGGGTTCACTTTCA
>CAYWHL010000228.1:0-3298 GCA_964457995.1 uncultured Methanoregula sp.
CGGGTCGGGGGATCCACAGTCCCCTAGGATAACCAACTACCCTACCCTGGCAGATGACCTTTTTACATTTGCACCGGACTCTGATTAATGTATCCTTGTAGATCCATCGCCTGATGAAAATCCAGGGAGTTCAATACTGGCGAGAAAATGCAACAGGGATCATATAGTGATTATTAATAGGGTCACGTGTCCATTACATATCAAGTGGCTCTGAACACAATTCCATAAAAAGAGGCGTAGCACATCAAACAACTGTGCACGGGAATCGGGAATTTTTTCCCGGGTCAGAGCGAAAACGGGGGCGGTAAGAATATGGCGGAGAACCCGAAGATCAGGACGCCAATTGTATGCGTTATGGGGCATGTTGATCACGGGAAGACTTCTCTTCTGGACCGGATACGCGGGTCCTCTGTTGTCAGCTCTGAAGTGGGAGCGATCACCCAGCACATCGGTGCAACAATCGTCCCCATCGAAGCGATCCGATCCATGAGCGGGACAATGGGAAAATCCATCAACATTCCCGGACTCTTATTCATCGACACTCCGGGGCATCATGCATTCACCACCCTGCGGGCACGTGGTGGGGCTTTAGCTGACATGGCAATTCTGGTGATTGATATCAACCAGGGGTTTCAGCCACAAACGATTGAAGCACTGCAGATCCTGAGGAACTGCCGGACACCGTTTGTCATCGCCGCGACCAAGATTGACAGGATCCATGGCTGGCGGGTATTCGAAAACGCATCGTTCCTTACGTCGTTCGCCGGGCAAAACGACCGGGTGAAAGGTGATGTAGAGAATAAGACCTACGAAATCGTTGGTAAGCTCGCCGAACTTGAATTTTCGGCAGACCGGTTTGACCGGGTGTCTGACTTCAAACGCAACCTGGCCATTGTGCCGGTAAGTGCCCATACCGGGGAAGGCGTTTCAGATCTCCTGCTCGTAATGATCGGGCTTGCCCAGCGGTACATGGGCGAAGAACTTGCGCTTCTGGTCGAAGGTCCTGGCGCCGGTACTGTCCTTGAAGTAAAGGAAGAGCGGGGTCTGGGGACGACACTCGACGTGATCCTGTATGATGGCACGCTGGCAATAGGTGATGAAATTGCTGTAGCCACTCCGGATCATGTGGTGGTGACAAAAGTGCGGTCACTCTTGAAGCCCCGCCCGATGAAAGAGATACTCGTTGAGGACAGGTTTGAGCGGGTGAAGTCAGTGGCAGCAGCGGCAGGGATCAAGGTCACGGCACCAAACCTCGAGAACGTTATCGCAGGATCACCATTTTTTGTAATCCGTGGAAACCGGGAAGAAGTTGAAGCCAAGATAAAAAAAGAGATGACAGAGATTCACGTCAAACTTGCCGATGAAGGAATTGTGATCAAGGCAGATACTATCGGTGCGTTAGAAGCGCTTTGTAAAGAACTTGAGGGAAAAGGAATTGGCGTGATGCGGGCCGCAGTCGGGCCGGTAAGCCGTCATGACCTTATTGACACCGAGACTATCAAAAACCCGGTATTTCGCGTACTCCTCTCTTTTAATACCCAGATCCTTCCTGACGCTGCTGAAATGATTAAAAACCCTCTTTACACCCAGGTAAAAGTCTTCGAAGGCAGAGTAATCTATCAGCTGATTGACGAGTATCTTGAATGGCGGGATGAACAGAAAAGGCTCGCAGAAAAGCAGCGTTTTGAGCATATCCTGATGCCGGCAAAAATCCGTCTTCTTCCCGATTGCGTATTCCGGCAAAGCAACCCGGCGGTTGTCGGGGTACGGGTGCTCGGTGGCAAACTACGCAGCGATGTGAACCTGATTAAAACTGATGGCAAGAAAGTCGGGCACCTCAAATCCATACAGCTCCGCCAGGAATCTATTCGCGAAGCCGACGCAGGACTCGAAGTCGCGATCTCGATTGAAGGTGTTACAGTTGGGCGGCAGCTGAACATCGGCGATGATCTCTTAGTAGACATTCCGGAGCGGCACGTGAAGGTTCTCGAACGTGAGATGCTCAAAACATTAAACGTGAGCACGCAGGAAATTCTTGGAGAATTCACAACGATAAGGAGGAAAGAGAATCCATTCTGGGGGAAATAACCGTCCGGGTACTCCTGATAGACGCGAGGGTTTAATAGCGTACCAGTATAATAAAATGGGTACTTCTCATGTGTAGGCATTTTTGCCGGCAACCAGAGACGTTAAAAAATCCATTCCGGATTTTTAGATGAAAAATAATACGGAGCATCCTAAATGGTGGAATTAAAAATCGTTGTATCAGATCCAAAGACTGGTCGCGCCTTTAATGTGGACGCCAGTGGCGGCGCAGCAGGAGCAATCGTGGGAAAGCATATCGGTGATGAAATTGACGCAGGCGTTCTTGGGCTTGCAGGTTACAAAATCCAGATCACCGGTGCGTCCGACAGGACCGGAATACCCGCAAAGAAGAGCCTGCCTGGCGCAGGTCGCAAGAGACTGCTCATGACAGAAGGTGTCGGGTTCCACCCGAAAATGGACGGCGAACGCAGGAGAAAAACAATCCGATCAAATGAGATTACTTCTGATTTCGTGCAGATAAACGCCCGCGTGACAACGTATGGAGATAAAACACTCGATGAGCTCTTCCCAAAGGTTGCCGGGGAGAAAGCAGAAAAACCGGTAAAAGCCGTCAGAAAATAATATATCAATTTTTTGACTGAGAGAGAACCTTTTTTTCACTATAGTAAAAAACATATTCTGACGGAGATTACCGTACCTGTCTCCCACCCTCCCTGAGATTTCATCCATTCCAATCCGGGATTACTGTCCGGCCCCATGCAACCACGGTTCCGTCTTTTTTCAGGGCAAGGCTATCCAGCTAAGGAACCTATCTGGATTTTGAAGTGCTACCTGTATCACTGGGAATCGGAGACATCGGATATACTTGAATTTTCCACCCTTTTATTACCATGTTATCCAGTTTCTTATTCTCCGGAGTTGAGTTGTAAGCCCACAGTTCTACAGTATATTCCTTGGGATCACTAAATATGTCTTTCATCATGGAAATATGAGCGATCTGATATTCCTGCTTTTTCTGGATCTGGAATAGCTGGTTATAAACTTCATCTCTCGCATTCAGGATTTCCGTATAATTGATTATATGAACCGTGTAATTACCAATTTGTCTCCCGTGAAGATCGCTAAATGCACTCTCATTAGGGATACCATAAGCGTAAAGATTGATTTCATTATTTATCGGGTCGAATCCCCAGATGTTGAGGGCAAGCGAATACTTCCCGGCAAGGGTTTGAATTTCGCCCCGTATTTCCGG
>CAYWHL010000229.1:0-3298 GCA_964457995.1 uncultured Methanoregula sp.
TGGGTTACCCCGAGATGCTGAGGCTGATGAGCCAGGCCTTTTTCATGATCTCCGACAGCGGCGGAATACAGGAAGAAGCAACCTGCTTCAACAAGAAGGTTATCATCGTGAGAAAGGTCACGGAACGCCCGGAAGTGGTGGATATGGGACTGGGTGTTCTTGCGGGTCAAGAGATATCAAAATATATTGACTGGGCCAAGATTCCAGCGGGATTTATGAAAAAATCTCCTTACGGGAAGGGTAACGCGGCGAAAAAGATCGTCAACTGTTTAATGAGAACTATCTCATGACAAATAAAATTCCAGATGAATTGCGTGAATCTCGTTTTATCACAAAAGACGATTTAAGGAATGATAATGTAGTACTTGAGTTGCCCTTATCCTGGTGGAGCAGACCCTATGAATATGCCTGGGCAGAAAGAATAGTCGAAAAAAGCGACGTTGTTCTGGATGCAGCCTGTGGTCTCGCTCATCCCTTTAAATTTCGTTTGGTGGATATTTGCCGCGAAGTGCACGCTTGTGATATTGATGAGCGGATTCTATCAGAACAAGCTATATTGGACGATATCAAGAACGATTTTGGAGAAGAGGTGTCGAAGAATGTGCCGCTAAGATATCTAAGAAATATCTATTATAATAAAACAGATTTATCTTCGTTACCATACTTTGATAAAATGTTTGATAAAATATTTTGCATTTCAGTCCTAGAACATCTTAAAGATTATTTCAATAAGTACCCATCAATGAAAATAATGCCGTTTCTGAGTTTTGTTCTACGTCGGGATATATACCGAGTTCTGAAGGAATTCAACAGGACGTTGAAGGACGACGGTCTGATCGTTTTAACATTTGATTATCCTGACATAAACTTCGATTATTTAAAAAAGATCATACCGATGCTGAACTTGAGATTTGCAGGTCCGGTATCGTTTGATATTCCCGATGATGCCATTTATAGCAAAGAATTAGATATCTTTTGTTTCAGGGCATTATTAGCCAAAAACAACCTTAGTCATCAGAAAGATGAGAGAAATGAAACAGAACTTTAAAGATGATTTTTTTGAGATCCTCCGGCTAATCGTAGAGAGTGATTCCATAGCTATTTCAAGATTTGCTGATGGCGAGGCGAATATCCTGAAAAACAATACCATCGGGAACAAAGATGGATGGCTTTACAAGAAGGATAAGAATCTCATCTTCAGGGCTGACCTGAGAAAGTCGCTCCTGTGCACGGACCCCGGTTTTATCTATGGGCTTTCCTGCACCTGCTGTGATGAGGAAAACCATCGTTATCTTCTGGACAATATCAAGACAAATCAGGAGAATTTAACCTTTTCCAATATCTGGGTTAACTCGAATTTTCCTCTCTTTCATGAACACTTTTTCAAGACACTGAAGGAGGCAAAAAAAGATATTGTCATTTGCACCAACAAAAAGGCAAAGATCGAGGAATTGGGAAGATTGATCCCCATTAAAGACTTTATCCCTATTCCAGGAAACTGCGTTCAATACTGGGAAAAGAATAGAGATTTCATAAGAGCCTTGCTGGACCTTAAAGGAAGTACACACACAAACAGGATTTACCTCTTCGCTGCCGGACCCTTATCTGAAATCTTGATCCATGAGCTCTGGCTCGTAAATCCAAGGAATATCATGCTGGATATCGGCTCTACGCTGGATCCTCTCCTCTTTCGCCGGAAATCACGCGTTTATCACCATGACAACAGTCCCTTCTCCAACCGGACCTGCGTGTGGTAGCTGCTAAAGTCTTTCCTCTCCCTCGCTGAACGGGAGTGCAATCCGCTTGGGCGGACCCGTGGCGGAACGGGAGAGGATTAAGGCAAGGGTGATGAAAAAATATCGAAAACAATTTCGTTCCTGGCTGAACCTCCGCCGTCTGGAACGGGAACGGGCCGCCTACGAGACCCTCTTCGCCGCCCGCGGCCTGTCAGTACCTGACGAGGCGACTCTGATGGCCGCCATGAAAAACCGCTATCCCCACATCGAGTCCAAACCGAAGGGGACGCTGAACATCCTTGCCCTCTACCACCACTACAACTGGGAAAACGAATCCCTGAAGCCGGCCCTGGAAAAATTCGGGACCGTCCGTCACTACGATTGGTTCGAGGAATTCAACCACCAGAGAAAGGATTGGCACGGGCCGTTGAGGGAGGAAATGAACAGGGCCCTTGTGGATCGCGTGGAGAGGTGGATCAGGGAAGACAAGAGCGACCTTATTTTCTCCTACCTTTCCGGGGAACAGGTCACACCTGAGACCGCGGCAAGGATCAGCGCTCATGGAATTCCCACCATCAACCTCGCCCTCAACGACAAGGAACACTTTGTCGGCAGGGTTCGGAACGGTCAGGCCATGGGCTCGCGGGATATCTGCCGCTATTTCGACCTGTGCTGGACGAGCACAGAAGACGCGCTGAAAAAATACTGCGTTGAAGGGGCCATTCCCATCTACCTTCCCGAAGGAGCGAATCCTGAAATTCATAAACCCCATGATCTGGAAAAAACCATCGATGTTTCTTTCGTAGGCCAGTGTTACGGAAACCGGCCCGGAATCATACAAAGTCTTCTCTCAGAGGGGATACAAGTCGAAGCTTACGGATACGGCTGGCCCAAGGGATCATTTTCGACGGAAGAGATGGTCCGGATGTATTCCAGGAGCAGGATAAATCTGGGGTTCAGCGGTGTGGCCGGTCACAGGGATACATACAATCTGAAGGGAAGGGATTTCGAGATTCCCATGAGCGGCGGGCTTTATCTCACGGAATACAATCACGAACTGGAGAAGTTTTATAAAATCGGGAGCGAGATCGTCACCTGGATCGATCGTGGCGACCTCGTGCAAAAAATCCGGTATCTCCTTTCGCATTCCGAAGAAGCCGAAGCCATAAGAAAGAAGGGTTTTCAGCGGGCCCGCGCCGAGCACACCTGGGAAACACGTTTTGAAAAGATTTTCAAGCTAATCGGCCTGATCTGAAAAGCGGCGGGCCGCGTTCAATGTGTTTCTGAGAAGCATGGCGATGGTCATCGGGCCAACTCCCCCGGGGACCGGGGTGATATAAGACGCCTTTAACGCCGCCTCGGCGAAAGCTACATCCCCCACCAGTCGGCCGTTTTCCAGCCGGTTGACCCCCACATCGATCACCACCGCACCTTTTTTCACCATGCTCCCTTTGATCATCTCCGGTTTGCCGGCAGCAGCTATCAGAATATCCGCCCTTTTTGTCACTTTGGAAAGATCCCTTGTCCTCGTGTGACAGACGGTGATCGTTGCGTTTCGCGCC
>CAYWHL010000230.1:0-3269 GCA_964457995.1 uncultured Methanoregula sp.
TCCTGCTTTTTCTTCCCGGTGGCTTTTTGTCTGAGATATAATTTCGCATACTTGTCGACAGTCTTCCGCTGGAATGTCCCGTCAGTCTCCGAAGCGATCTTACCGGCTTTCCTGTGTTTATACAGCCCGGACTGCGACACCTGCCACCCGGCATCCAGAAGATACGCCAGGACAGCCTGGACATTCGTCAAAGTTTCGAGTTTCGAGTTTTGTTTCTCTGATGACATAAATATTAGCTTTCAGCGCTTACCTTGAATTTAATTTTTCGGACAATTTTATACAGTCTGCCCCGGCCGATTTTAATTAGCCAGTGGTGACCGATTTTGTACGCTATGACATTACCGCATATTCTTACCAGCCAGCGGTCTTTATGCCAGATTAAGTAATTTCTTTTCCAACCGATACGTCCACTTACAAACATTGTTGTTCTCCATTGTGTTGTAAAATAAAATTATTCCCGTCAATTTCCTCTTCTGGATGCGCCATGATGTATTCCGTCACTTCCGGCGTTTTGAATACCAGTTCCGATATCCGGCCGCCGACGTATTTACCGCTACGCAGGACCGTGAATCTGTTGATCGTGTTTATGATCTGGACACTCGAATTCTTCCGGAGCAGATCATGGAGCTCACGGATCGCCGGGTTTAAAGTTTCAACTGGTTGAGAGTCTTGAGTTTTAAATTTTGAGTTTTGTTTCTTCAACTCGGAACCCGGAACCCGAGACTCAAAACCGTCCTCAATCGTCATCGCCGGTGGCAGCCCTGTCTCTATCCACTTTTCAAGGTCTATCCCCATCTTGAACGCATCGCCGGGATCCTTGCCGGCAGGCACGGGCCAGCGGTCACAGTTAGGAAAGTTCTTGGTCCACCAGTCTTTATATTTCGCGCCGTCTCTGTCGAAATCGAGGCTCACGAGGATCTGCAGGCAGTCCTTCAGGATCTGGTATGCCTCGGTATCGGGCTTTGCGCTAACCGATCCCAGGGCAACGGACCCGGCCAGCGGGTACCGGCTGATCAGGATTGCATCGAGTTCCGACTCTACGACAACAAATGCCCGGCGGTCCGGTTCCAGGATCATGGTATTCATGGACGATCCGGGAATGACATAATATCTCGGTTCGCCTTCGGGACGTCGGATCCTTATCCGGTGGATGGTCCTGTCGATGATATACGGGATGATAAGGCCGATGGGAATCCAGAGGGCTTTCAGCTTCCCGTTGCTTTTCCGGAACTCCGGCAGCCCCCAGGCCTTGCGTGCCCGGTAGATGTCTTTTCCGTTTTCGCCGGGGTTCCAGCCGAGGCGGTATGCCTGCGCCATTTTTCTCGTGATCCCGCGCTCGTCGAGCCACTGGAGCAGATCGGTATTGTCGTCGAGCTTTTCCTGCGCCCAGGCAACGAGCTTTTCCGCCTTTTCCTGCCAGAGATCGGCTGGTTTTGTGTGTTCCGTCGGTTGAAATTCGGTCTTTTTATAAGCTGTCGCCCTGGATCCCGGCCTATCGGGTAGGGTAATGTTCAGCTGTAAGCATGCCTCACGGAACGACAGCCCCTCAAAATCGCGCAGAAACTGGATATTGTCGCCCGTCTTTTCGCATCCGCGGCACCAGTAGCTGCCCCTTCCCTCGTTCTGGTGCGGCCAGACATGAAAACGATCGACGCCGCCACAGTCCGGACAGGGCCCCTGGTACTCCCCGCCGTTGGTATTGGATACTTTTTTGAGCTGTACCTTTTTTTGTACCAGGTCAAAGACGTTCATTTATCCCCTTAACAATGCCCTATTGATAATCTCGAACACCATCTCACCTATATAGTCCTGCGTGAATCATCGTATTTTTTTGCCGTGCTCTTTCGCGTAGTGTACTTCCCGGCTTGTGCTGTCGCCGATATAATCCCTGTAGTTAACGATAAATATTTCATTGCTCAGACCGATTTTTCTTAAATGCAGCTCGTCCATCTCCTCGGCGACGCCCTCATGTTCTGCCAGGTGATCAGGGATCTGCTCGGCAGAGTACCATGCCGGAAGCAGATGCAGCCCCATTGTTATCGCTTTTTCTTCGCGCTCAAGCAGCCATGCACACACGGCCATCACATCCACAAACCGAGATGACCCACACAGTGTTATTATTTTAACTTCATCCGATTGCGGCACACTGCACTCTTGAATCGATTTCTTTCCTGTTATTTTTCAAACCCTCCCTGTTTTTAAATACTTATGTCCTCTATTTCAATAAGCTTAACAATAACATGATCCCCATATTCCAGATCATCGATAATACAGGGATTGTTTGCCAATGTCCCCTCAATGTCTCCTTCTTCTGTCACTGTCGTTACCTTTATCCACATATGCTCGCTTTGTTTTTTCTCTCCTCGAAATTCTTTCTTGACGTATTTACCAATCAACTCATTTGGTTTAATGCCGGACTTCTTAAATTTTTCCTGGAAGGATGCCTTTCTCTCGTTTCCATATTGCTTATCCATATAAACAATATGTTCTTTTGTATTATTTGCTTGTCCCATTACTTTTCAAACCCTCCCTGCCTTTTCTTTTTTTTATAACTATTTATTATTATTACATTATAATATATATATTATATATATTCCCCTCCCGCCAGGGAGGGTTGGACAGTTGAGCGTATATTAGATTACACTGCAAAATGAAAAAAGCGCATACAGAGAAGTTATATGGAAATACTCTCCAACCCTCCCTGTTTTTAAATTACTTATCAGGGTATCTACAAGGTTCCCTGAATGATTCACACAGGTTACACCGATCACAAAGATCCGCCCGTCGGACGCAAACCCTCCCTCGATTTGTGATGATTTAGGGATAGTTGGAGGCTTATTTAAAGTATTCTGCATTTTTCTGCTTTTTATTATATAAATGATAAACATCCTAATAACCCTCCAACTCTCCCTGATCGGTAATAGGGGCGATCCCATGATAGACATTCCGTCCATCGGATTTGCTTTTCTCGTATTTCTGACCCAGTTGTTTTCCAAACCATGTGCCACTCGGCTCCTTTTTCCCTATATTTTCATGATACCATTTCACAAACCGGGTATAGAGCTCCGATGATCTGCTCTTCGCTCCCGGTTCCCGGAGACAACATTCATCAATGAAATCGGCCAGGAGGTCCTCATTCTTCCGATATTTCTCGGTCGCCGCGATGACGGACAGAGGCGGCGCCAGGCCGTGTTTCTGCCACAGGAGGCACCCCCGGACCAGCCACGCCAGGATGCCGGAATCTTCTTTCTTGAGTTGTTCGTCCAGAT
>CAYWHL010000231.1:0-3159 GCA_964457995.1 uncultured Methanoregula sp.
GTGTCCGCTTCACCACTCCCGCGAGGAGAATGCCGCGTTCCCGTGCAATCCTGATGATTTCGCCGAGAACCGGTTCATGGTTCTGGCTGGAAACACGCATTGCACCGTCTATGAGGAGAAGAGTTCCTTCCGGCAGGAGGTTTACGGTCTGCAGGGTGACCCAGTACTCCAGCGTATCGCGGAGGATATTGGAAGCCCGCTCGGGATCGCTGTTGTCCAGTCCTTTGTGGGGCGGGGCGCCGAAGCAATCCAGGTACATCTCAGCAAAGTCCTGGTTTTTATGACCGGGCCCGATGGTGACGAGCGTGATGGGGGTGATGGAGCGGTTGTAGCGTTCGCCGTTCAAAAACGTTGTCCGGGCTGCCCGGATTGCGGTGATGGAGACCGTTCCCCCTTCAGTGATCATCGCGTTGCTCCCGTCAACTGCGCTCACCATTCCTGAGGGACCCGGGGGAATTGCGTGGATATCGTCCTTTGTGATCCCGCTTGCCCGGGCAAACTTTTGTACCAGGTCCTCCGGGATATGTGCTGTAATCCGCCGGAGTGTCCGGTTTAAGGATTCCTCGTAGTTCAATCTCCGACCTCCTTAACCCGGCTTGACATGTCCGTACCCATTTCAACAACCAGCGTATTGGCAAACTCTCCCTGCATCTCCGGAATATGCGAGATCAGGATGATCTGGGGGAACCGGGATTCCTGTGTCCGCAGCGTGGTCAGGAGGCTGGTGCGCCGTTCCTCGTCCTGGCTGCCAAATATCTCGTCAAAGATCAGGATCGTGCTCTCGTGCACGTGGTGGAGCTCGGCAAGGTACCGGGAGAGGGCAATCCTCAGTGCAACCGCGATGTCGTCCTGTTCACCGCCACTGAACCGGTCGATGGTGTAGTCATTGTCGATGTCACGCACAAGGAGATTGAAGTCTTCGTCCAGCAGCACCTGCTCGTACCGTCCCCCGGTGATCTCGCTGATGATCCGGCTCACCTCGCCTTCGAGCCGGCTCCGTACTACCTGCATGAGGTAGACCACGTAATTGGCGATGACTTTCCGGGTCAGTATCAGGAGATCGATCTTGTCTTTCAATACCTCTTCCCGTTTCTTCAGACCGGCGATTTCGGTCTCGGCTTCTTTGTATTTTTTAATCTTAGCGTTTGCGTTCTGGAGACGTTCGGAAATCCGTGCGGAATCGGTATTGATGGTGTTGATGGCAGTTTCGATCTCTTTGCGTTTTTGTTCGAGAGCCGCTCCATTCTTTTCGTCATAGGGGGATCGAGAAATTTCGGTTTTAAGTTTTTCGAGTTCTTTTGTTTTGTCGCGAACCTGTGATTCAAGATTCAATAACTGCTGTTGTAAGTGAGTGACTTCCGCGCGTTTTTCTCGGAGGTCATTGAACTTGTGCTCAATCTTTTCGAGTTCTTCGATCTCTTTCTCTGTTGCATTATACGATGAGTTGTCAAAGGCAAGTTCCGCGATCTTCACCGCAATGATCTGCTGCGCCTGGAACTGGGTGGCGATATGGTTTTGGATTTCTGCGAGTTCTGCCTCGACTTCTGGTCGCTGTTTCAGTTTTGCCTCGAGCGAACGGATTTCGGCTAGGGCCGGCTTTATGGATGCGAGTTTTGTCTTTTCCGCAGAGATACGCTTCTGCTCTCCAAGAATTCTTAACTCCTTTTCGTCGATTTCCTTGATCTTTGTTTCGAACTCTTCCCCGATCTCAGTAAAATGAGTGCCGAGCTTCTGTCGGCACAGGGGGCAGGTACCGTCGGGGCCAGCGGTTTTTATCGTATCGAAATCGTTGAGGAGTTTTTTGCCCTGTGCTTTGAGCTGCTTCAGCTGTTCGGAGTGCGTGGCTGTAGCGTGCTGGATTTTTTCATCACACGCAGCGATTGTAGGTTCGATAACTGCGGCGGTGACCTCGGGGCCAAGGTTAAGGACCTTTGCGATTTCTCCGATGATATTGGTTATTTTTGCAGCGGCCTGGTCGAGGCCATCAAGTTTTGTTTGTGCCTTGTTGTCGATCACTTTGAGCTCGGCTGCCTTCTGCCCGACATTTATCTCGTCAGTTTTGAGACGGTTGGCATCTTCCTTCTGTTTGCGAAGGAGCTCGAACTGCTTCTTCTTCTCCGGAATAATGGCGACCTGCTTCTTCAGTGCCTGGAACTCTGGCTCTGCCTTGGCGAGTTCGCCAAGCTTTGCCGATATCTGCGTCCACTGCCTGTTCAGGGTTTGGACTTCTCCCTCACCTGATTCAAACCGCGTGCGGAGTTTCGTATACTCAATCTTCTGCTGGTCGAGTTGCCGGATTTCTTCGTCAATGTTTTTCTTCTTTTCAATTGTGTTGTTGTACTGCGCAGCAAGGGACTGTAGGGTCTTACCGAACTCAATGACCGATGCCTGCAGTGCAGCGAACTCGTCCGCGTCCTGCCGGCCAGTGAGCGCTTTAATTTCGCCTTCAAGGAGTTTCAGCTCGCTATCTGATGTATCGATCCGCTCTTTAAGGATCGTATCGCTCTCGGTTTTGAGATAATCGATGCCCAGTGCACGCAGGAACCACTCCCGGCGTTTCGCGGGATCGGTTTCGAGCAGGGTCAGGAGGTCTTTCTGGGCTGCATAGACCGTATTTTTAAAATCCACCGGGCCCATGCCGAGTGTCCTTCTCATCTCGGTCTCCACCTGGCTCACCCCGGTTGCCATCAGTTTCCCGTCTTTATGGAACGTAGCATCGTGCTGGACGCTTTTGCCTTTTTTAAACGTGCGGACAACCGTATAGGTGTCGCCACCGATACGGAAGTCCAGCCGCACCTCGCACCGCTCTTTGGGTGAAGCGAACGAGGACACGATATAGTCTGCGGAGATGCCGGTTGTCCTGACACCATAGAGGGCAAAGAAGATGGCATCGACAATACTTGACTTGCCGGTACCGTTGTTGCCAAGGATGCCAGTGATGCCATCCTTAAAGTGGATCTCCTCGTCCCGGAAGCGCTTGAAATTTTTCATCACGAGCCGGTCGATGATCATTCCGTGGCCTCCCGGTGCTGGTCCATGACCTTCTGCAGAACCGTATACCCGCATTTCCCGATGAACTCCTTCTGTTTTGCGGTGAGGTGCTGTTGTTGTGCGGCAAACGCGGAAAATTCCTGCAGGTAATCGATGGCCCGCACGTCC
>CAYWHL010000232.1:0-1114 GCA_964457995.1 uncultured Methanoregula sp.
ATACTCCAGACTCTTAATCCATGAATATATAATTTCTTTGAATTCGTGTATACATTGGTGAGCATTACTGTTACTGTGCGGGATGAAAAACCAGTTAAAAAAATCAGAAGAGGAAGTACCGGGCACTCAGTAAAAACAATTAAACTGCTCATGAACAATCCCGATCTGAAGATGAACGTCCTGTTCGATGAGCGATATCGTCGCATCTATTGATTTTTTTTATTACAGCAATCCTCTTTCCCGCATGCTGAGATGCCCGTTTTTTGAAACAATGATGTGGTCAATAAGCTGGATACCGACCAGAGTTCCGGCATCCCGGAGCTGGGATGTGATAGCGATATCCTGACTGCTGGGTTCAAGAGAACCCGACGGATGATTATGGACGCATATGATGGACGCTGCGCGTTCAGTAATCGCTTCTGAAAAAACTTCGCGCGGATGGACGAGGCTGTGATTGAGCAGGCCGACCGTGATGGTTCTATTGCCGAGGACTTCACCCGCACCATTCAATGAAAGACAGACAAAATGCTCCTGCCGTTTATCTTGCAGGTAAGCAACAAGCGGCAGGACGTCTTCCGGGCTTGTCACTTTTTTGCCAGTACCAGCATTAAAATAACGTTTGCCCAGCTCGAAACATGCGATGATCTGGGAAGCTTTTGTGGGGCCGATCCCGTCGATTTTTTGTATATCCTCATATTGTAGATTATTCCTGCATTTGTGTATGACTTTTACAATCTCTTTTGACATTTCGCGCACATCTTTATTTTTAGTCCCTCTTCCGATAATTGCCTCGATCAATTCATTTTCGGACAGGACTGATGCACCTTTGCAGGCAATTTTCTCTCGTGGTCTGTCGATGAGGGGTACGTCTCGCATCTTTTTCATGGTAAAAACCTGGTAACGCTATAACAGAATATGTAAGAATTTTATGTGCGTATTTTCGTAAAATATGGGGAGATCTGTTCAGTACTATCTAGATTATACGGGAATTTTAAGGACACGTCTCAATTAACAATTGTCCAAAATTTTCTTTGTTGCTATTGGTATAGTGGTATAGTTGCACTCAAATTTGGTAAAATTCCCCGAAAATTTCCTGCTTTTTGAGAGGGATACC
>CAYWHL010000232.1:1214-3147 GCA_964457995.1 uncultured Methanoregula sp.
TTCTGTGATGGTTTTATTTCCTGTATACCTCGTATTCCACATTACCGGCAGGAAAGTCGTGATCTCTCCGGGCTCGGAAATTGTGAGATTATCGAGAACTATCGTTTTCGCCGTAATTTCAGTGATATTAAGTTGGGGTACCACGGTGATGAAAGTCTGGGGGAGATTCAGGGTCTCCATGCCACCATTGAAGGATACCGTTGAATGTTTGCCGAAAATATCAATGAGGCCACTCTGCTTGACTTTCAGCCGGAATGTCGCACTCCATTGTTGACCCACTTTTATTGTTCCAATAGTGAAGTCCAGTTTATTATCGGCAGCCCAGTCAGCCGACTGGTCGACGGCTGGTACGGTTGTTGTTCCATCCTGCCAGTTGATCTTTGTCGAATCGGTTGAATGGTAAACATAGTCGTATACCTGATTACCGGGCATACTTATACCGGTAATATTTACATTCTCGAAATCCACCGCCATGGTGGTGTTTACACCTGCAGTATCTTTCAGGTCTGTGGCGATCGCCTTATACACATCTACAATATTTGTTGATTGAGCCTCGTAATATGTCCCGTTTGTCCCATCTGCGAGGACAGTACCTTCTGCGAGGATGCGGAGCGTTTTTCTTCCTCCTGAGGAGATATCATTTCCAAACGCAATCGAATATATTTTAATACCGCTGTTTTTTGCGTATACCGACATATTCTGTTCTGAGAACTGGCCTGTTCCCGTCAAACCGCTAAAGGTCATGTAATTATAGGTAAGATCACCATAATCATCTGCACGATGCCCACTACTATCTGCATAGCCGGTTCCTCGTGCAAGCGGATCGCCGTACCAGTTGTAGTCTCCATCTGAAAGCAAGATGATTGCCTTTACGGTGTCTGATCTGCCACGCGGCGAATTAATTTCTTGAATCGATTTATAAATTGCAGACCTCATGGGGGTACCTGAATAGGGAACCATTGAATAAATTTCTGTTTTGACCTGTTCTTGATTGAAACTCAATAGTAAATCTACTGTTGCATAATCTGCATAATATTGAGATTCGACATAATGATCTTTTACATATTGTTTATCGTCTTTGGTGTCACTATCTTTACCAGGGCCCAGACCACTATACGTTATTGCCTCAGCCGTTCCTTTTTGACCAAACGAGACCAGTCCTATTTGATCATTTGTGCCCATCTGGTCCACAAATGTCGCTGCTGCCTCCATAATGTTAACCATACGGTCCGGATTATCATACATCATACTCCCGGATCGATCAGTAGTAAGCACCACATCGATTGGACTTGCCTGCATTGCCCATCCGTCCCCTTTGAATCCAATAGTAACATCAATGGTCTGGTTTATCCCAATGGTCAGAGGAGTTACCGATGTTGACACACTCAGGTACGGATAATTCTTCCAGGTGACGGGAACGATTTTTTGAGTGCTATTCCAGGTTGCAATCACATTACAATGTCCTGTTGCCGATGCATTGTAGCCGGGGTTTCCTGATAAAGTGAACGCACCTGGTCTGAATTGAACCGCAGCTCGTCCATTTACATCGGTTATACCGCTGGGACTCAAAAGAATGGGATCTGCTGTCACGTTATATATTCCATCATAGGTTATACTGTCGATAGTGAAGTCTACTGATTCACCTGGCACCGCATTTCCCGATTGATCCGCAACTGTTGCGATAATATTTGAAACCGCGGTGGAGGGAGGGACATCATTACTTGCCATGGCATCCGGGTTTGCTGTGAGTGATATGATCTTCGCCCCGGTATGCGTAAATTCCACGGACTGGCTTAAGGTGACCGTGCTATTTACTATGGTTGTTGCAGTGATCTGTATCGCACCAATTGAAGACCGCGGACCATACTGAACGGTTACCTGGCCCAGATTGTTTGATTGGAACTGGCTCTCCTCGCCAGGGATGGATGTATTC
>CAYWHL010000233.1:0-3139 GCA_964457995.1 uncultured Methanoregula sp.
TACAGTGGTGCACATCGATACCAGCCACCGTCTCCTCCATTATATCGGCAAATGTGCAAACCTCCATGGGCACCGATGGAAGGTTGAGGTCTGGATGGAGGGGGAACCGGACCCGGTAACGCAAATCCTGATCGATTACAGTCTGATCAAACAGGTCATTGACAAGTACGATCACCAGATTATCCTGAACCGCGATGACCCGATGGTACCCCGTATCCAGGAGTTCCACCCGGTTATCACTACACCTGGGGATCCAACCAGCGAACTGATGGCAACCATCATCCGCGATGATCTCTATGCGGTCTGTCGGGATCTGGGAATTAAGGCAACAATACCGAAAATCCGTGTCTGGGAATCCCCGACAGCGTGTGCCGAGCTTATAGAATGAAAATCGCAGAAATTTTCCGGAGCCTCCAGGGGGAGGGCAAAAACCAGGGAAGGCCCTGCCTGTTCATCAGGCTCGCGGGCTGCAATCTTCACTGCCGCTGGTGCGATGCAGCGTACGCACAAACCGGCGGAATTGAGATGAGCATCGATACAATTCTTGAACATGCCCGGCACCTGAATCCTTCCTATATCTGCATTACCGGGGGAGAGCCGCTCCTGCAGGCTGATGAACTTGAACAGCTGCTTACCCGGCTTCACCACATGGGAGCAGTAATCGATATCGAAACGAACGGCACGATCGATTTTACCCGGCTGCAGCCGTATGCTTCGGTATGCATGGATGTCAAATGTCCGTCCTCAGGAGAGCAGAGCGACCTTGGGCTGCTTGAAGCACTACGCCCACAGGATACAGTCAAGTTTGTCGTACAGGATGAGACCGACTGCCAGTACGCCCGGGATATCATCACCACCCGCCGGATTCCTGGTGAGATCTTCTTCTCACCCGTATCCGGCAGCGATTACGAACCAATAGTGCGGTATATCCTGGTCAATAACCTCCCGGTTCGGTTCCAGGTCCAGTTGCACAAACTTATCGGGGTGAAATGATGAAAGCAGTATGTTTACTCTCCGGCGGGATGGACTCTTCTACCCTTGCATACGTGGCAAAGAACAGGGGGTACGATATCCTTGCCCTCCACCTGAACTACGGGCAGCGGACCGAACGAAAAGAACTGGCATGCGCAAAAAAAATTGCTGACCTGCTAGATGCCGAAGCATTTATCGAAATCAGCCTGGACTATTTTGCACAGTTCGGGGCAAGCAGCCTTACCGATGAAAAAATTGCGGTGGAGGAGTATGATTTCGGGCGGTTACATATGCCCAACACCTATGTCCCGTTCCGGAATGCAAATCTTCTCTCTATAGCAACGAGTTTTGCCGAAGCACGGGGTGCTGATGCAATCTTTATTGGTGTCCAGTCCCTCGATTACAGCGGATACCCTGACTGCCGCCCGCAGTTCATCGAGGCGTTCCAGAACGTGATTGACCTGGGCACAAAGGACACGACGAAAATCACGCTCTTTGCCCCCTTCATCACCATGACCAAGGCTGACATCTTAAAAAAAGGCTTAAAGCTGGGTGTACCCTATGAGCATACCTGGTCCTGCTACCGTAATGAAGAGAAAGCCTGTGGCACCTGCGGGTCGTGTCATTTCCGCAAAGAGGCATTTGCAGCAGTCGGCAGGCTGGACCCCATACAATACGAGGATTAAATGGAGATATTCCGCGGCAAACGGCTCTGGATCGAGAAGCGCACGATCAGACTTCCTCATGGCGGTGAACGTGAGAAAGTAATCGTCCACCCGAACAATGCAGTTGCAATCTTCCCGGTTGATAAGGACCGCTGCAAGCTGCTGAAGCAGTACCGTTTTGCGATCGACCAGTATATATATGAAGCGCCGGCAGGGACGATCGAGCCGGGTGAAGATCCTATTAAAACAGCGCACCGTGAACTTATCGAGGAGACCGGGTTTACCGCACAGACGATCGTACCAAAAGGGTTCATTTACACGACACCCGGGTACACGGATGAGAAGATCTTTTTATTTGAAGCCCGGGACCTGTCACCGTCTGATGAGTTCGGGAAAGATGAGGATGAGGTAATCGAGGTCGTGGATATTGCGACACGTGATCTTAAGGGCATGATTAAGGATGGCAGAATTGTTGATGCCAAGACCATCTGCCTGATCCATCACTGTATGGGGTGCTAAAACCATGCGTACAGGGATTATCGCAGCAGGAATTCTTATTGTTTTCATTGCCCTTGCCGGCTGTACGGGAAACCGGGCTTCACCGTCGTATTCCGTTGACAGTAACGGTATCCTCTCGGTTTCGTGTGCTCCCGTGACAACCAGTGAAGAGATACTGTTCAAAAACGAGACGTACACAAAGACAAAGATCGTCATGCACACGCAGAGTGGGGATGTGGTCACGTATCTTGCTGCGCCGGATCATCCCAAAGCGGCGATTGTCTATGTTCCCGGCGCCGGAGAAAAACCTGCAGGACATGAAGAACGCATGGTGCGGTACACTGCTGCGGGTTATGCATTTCTGTTTGTCGATATCCGGGGCAATGGCGGGCAGACACCCGGCTACCCCTTTAACCCGCAACAGGACTTTTCCCTGTTTGAAAAAGGCGACTGGCCGCAGTATTACCTGACGGTCTGTGACCTCGTTGCATCGCAGCAGGTCCTTTCTGACCGGTTTTTAGTCCCGGTGTATGCAATGGGTTCCAGCAACGGGGGCCGCTATGCAGCAGTTGCAGCCGGCGTTGATCCGGATATTGCCGGGTACGTGGGGATCTCCACGTCCGACTGGGGTATACGGGACGCTGTGATTCAGCAGGGTTATACCGGGGATCCGGTACGGTTTGCCACTTCAATGGAGCCAGGCACGTACTTTGCAAAAATATCCCCCCGTCCGGTCTGGGTCTTTTATTCCATAAACGACCCGGTTATCCCGTTCGATAATGGGAAGCAGTTTTTCCAGGATGCAAAAGAGCCAAAGACATTCATTGAATTTTCCGGAGAACATGGCATCAATCCTGATGTTGATGACCGTATCATTATGCAATGGGCGCAAATTTATGCCACACGCGAGTGAATAAGTAATAGCTCTAGAGAGGTTTGAGACCGGCAATGGCAGAAGAACGGGAGATGGACGATGCGCGAAAGCGCTACGAGTTCAAAAAAGA
>CAYWHL010000234.1:0-3122 GCA_964457995.1 uncultured Methanoregula sp.
GGGGTTTTTACCTCGTCTTGTCATATCCCCGACTTATATGAGTTGACCTGATGATGTAACAATCATAAGAGAAAACACCCGGAATTTACCGTGCAGGTGCTCAATCAGACACAACGCCGTCCATAAACGATGTCAGAGATGTCATAATAAGGTGATGATGGATGCCAGGAATGCGATTTAGTTAATACAAAAAATTTCTTGGGTCATTGTTCCTGTTATAAAGTGAAGGCTAGCATGTGTGGCAGGTATTCACTCATCTGCACTTAGCGATACCCGTCCAAAAAATTGATTTTACAAACGCAAATGATATCAAAAGTGATGGGTGGCAAAATGGCACTTACCTATAACTCACACTTGAGCACCAGATCCTAACGGAGCCTGATATGGACACGGATTTGCCCTTTTTGGTGGGGAGATCTGGATCAGGCTGCACAAAATGGGGAATTACAGCACATGGTTTTAAAACTGCCCCCATAGTGCGGTTTTTTCTTCAAAATACGGCTTTTTATCGCTCGAAAAATTACCCTAACAGACCCTTTTGGAGAGAGGATCTCATGATTGATCGACCAATACTCCAGGTAATGGTAAAGAACTCCTGTTTTAATCTTTACCTGATTGGGATGAAAAATACCGATCATCTTTTTGGACCTGCTCTTACCTCATGTACCTAAAAAGGCCCAAAATGGCAATCAGGACTCAATTCAGGCATATTCGATTTTTTACCAGGTCCCGGTAACCGGTCTTATTGGGGCACTTTTGATCACATATTTTCAGATAATTGATATACGGGCATAGAATCTGAAATCACCGATTTTACTGGGAGAGAAACCGGCCTTTTTATTCCCTATTGGTTGGCGGATCTCAGGTGGGATCATACATACCTACCACTTCGGGAAAAAACCCCTGTTTTGAGCATTTCCGGCTATACCCCTTTTACTGCACCTGTCAGGGCAACCAGGTAATTTCCATACCAGAGTATTCCCATGCCAATTGCAATTCCCAGTGTCATATGGAAATAGTTACTCCGTTCGGTTCGTGCATCGGAGGTGTCCGAAATAATGGTTGTTGTTTGAAGGGGAGTTTGTTGCAGTTAGGAATTTCAAATTTCAGGCTTAATTCACACAATTTTTTAATAGAAAGCTATTAGGTGATGGTTCCTCAAAGAGTGAAATATAATCAATGGACGTATTGGAAAAGAAGAAATTAAGCGAACGGGACATCTGCACTAAATTCATCACTCCCGCACTATCCCAGTCTGGCTGGAACCATCATCACCAGATCCGGGAGGAGGTCAATGTTACCCATGGGCGTGTGCTCGTCAAAGGTAACTCCGTCAGCCGGGCCAAACCGCGACGGTCTGACTATATCCTTTACTACAAACCCAATATTCCTCTTGCCGTCATTGAGGCAAAGGACAATAATCACAGTGTAGGTGCCGGAATGCAACAGGCACTCGAATACGCAAAAATGATGGATATTCCCTTCGTTTACAGCTCGAACGGGGATGCGTTTCTTGAGCACGATGCTACTGGGAATTCCGCATTGATGGAACGGGAATTTCCCCTGCACCAGTTCCCCTCTCCAGCTGACTTGTGGACTCGGTACCGTCTTTGGAAGGGTATCGATGATAAGAAAGAGCAGATCATCACCCGGGACTATTATATTGATGATGTCGGGAAAGCTCCCCGGTATTATCAGCTGAATGCCATCAACCGGACGATTGTGGCAATTGCGAACGGACAGAACCGGGTTCTTCTCGTGATGGCGACCGGGACCGGCAAAACCTATACCGCGTTCCAGATCATCTGGCGGTTGTGGAAGGCCGGGGTCAAGAAGCGGATCCTGTTTTTAGCTGACCGGAACATCCTTGTTGACCAGACCCTGACAAACGATTTCAAGCCGTTCGGATCTGCGATGACCAAGATCAAAAACCGGCAGGTGGACAAGAGTTACGAGATTTATCTCTCGCTCTACCAGGCTGTTTCCGGTAATGAGGAAGAACGAAATATCTACAAGCAGTTCTCTCCTGACTTTTTCGATCTGGTGATTGTCGATGAGTGCCACCGGGGGAGTGCAGCGGATGATGCGATGTGGCGGGAGATTCTTGACTATTTCAAGTCTGCAACCCACATCGGGTTGACGGCGACCCCGAAGGAGACAAAGTATGTCTCCAATGTCCATTACTTCGGTGAGCCGGTGTATGTGTATTCACTCAAACAGGGGATTGAGGACGGATTCCTTGCTCCGTACCGTGTTTATCGGATTGATCTGGACAAGGACTTGCAGGGGTGGCGTCCGACAAAGGGACAGATAGACAAGTACGGGTTAGTGATCGAAGACCGGATTTATAATCAGAAAGATTTCGACCGGAGCCTTGTCTTAGAGCGCCGAACGGAACTTGTAGCCCGGAAAATCTCGGATTTCCTGAAAAACACCGGCAGGTTTGACAAGACGATCGTCTTTTGCGAAAATATCGATCATGCGGAGCGGATGCGGCAGTATCTCGTAAATGAGAACGCAGATCTGGTGAAAGAGAACAGCCGATACATTGTCCGAATAACCGGTGACAGCCCTGAGGGAAAGACGGAGCTGGACAATTTCATTATGCCGGATTCCAAGTATCCCGTAATTGCTACCACATCGAAGCTGATGGGAACCGGGGTGGATGCCCAGACCTGTAAATTGATCGTGATCGACAAGCGGATTGAGTCGATGTCCGAGTTCAAGCAGATCATCGGGCGCGGGACACGGATCAACGAGGATTACAACAAGTATTTCTTCACGATCATGGATTTCCGGAAGGTAAGCGAGCTGTTCGCTGACCCGGACTTTGACGGGGAGCCTCTGGACGGATGCCAGTATGACCCGACAGCAGTCATTGATCCGCCAAAGCCCAAGGACAGGGAGCCTTCGGGCACCATGCGGTACGTGGTGAATGACGTGCCGGTGATGGTGGTAGCCGAGCGTGTCCAGTACTATGGCGTTGACGGGAAGCTGATCACCGAATCGCTGGATGACTACACAAAGAAAAACGTGATCCGGCAGTATGCGACGCTGTATGCATTCCTGAACTCTTGGACGAAGGCGGAGCAGAAGACGGTGATTCTGGAGGAGTTGGAGGA
>CAYWHL010000235.1:0-3100 GCA_964457995.1 uncultured Methanoregula sp.
CTGCCCTCTCAGGGCTGTCACCCGCTCGACAAGGTGAGGGGCGGTTCTTGTGCGTGTCGTTGTCCGGACACCTCCCTTTTCCATAGAATACTGTTCGGTTGCCTGTTCACCGGACCCGGCAGGGCCCGGCTTTTTGTTCTCTTCATCGTTTGCGATATGTACTTTCATGGGTTTCTCCTGTTCTTTGTTCTCCAGTTCTTCGTTGTCGCCGGGGCCCTTTTGACAGAGCAGCATGAAATGCGATAGGATGTATGCTTTTATTATAAAACAAAATATTAAGGAAAAGGAAGGGAATACAGTGATTTCAAGGTTAACCGGACGATTTTATTGGTTTCTGGGAGGTACATAAAATGTTCCTTACTAAGAGTTAGTGACAAAAATTGCACTTGGCCGGGAGTTCCTGAAAAAATGCTCCCGGTCGGATCCGGGTGTATCCAGGCCGCTGTATCTTCGCCGTGAATCAGGTGCTGAAATCGTATGCCATTGTGATTATCCATTAAAAGAGAACTGAGGAGAGATAGTTCCTGGTCGCTATGGATACTTTTAGCGGTTATTTCTGAGATTCGGGCTGCTCAGGAATGGGCGGATGGCTGCCGGGTTGGGGGAGGAGGGGAATAGCGGGGAAAGGTTACTGTAAACTTTGTATAACCGTAGATTTAACGGGAGAAAAAAGGAAGATAGACCCTTTCGAGTTGTTCTTCACAGCAATTTCAAGTCCTTGAGATCCTGACCATAAAGGGTGAACCACGTAGATCCCATGGGAATCGCAGATCCTCTATTCACGATTCGGTGCATGAGCCTCATTGTGCCTGAACCCCATCTTCCTGTTCAGCTTCTCGTACATCAAATCCGCATAATCCACGGGGTCACCTGAGATAGTCTTCTGTTGCTTATCAACAAGAAGATTGATCAATTCTTTCTCCAGATCCTCATTCTCCTGCAGCCCGATTTCAGGACGTATGTGAATAACTTTTACTCCCTTTAACTGGAGATCACGCGAGATCAGGATAAAGCGGTGACATCGCTCCGGCTCCTTCTCAGCACACATCAGCGCGACCGTCTTTCCTGTAGAAATGATTTCCAATAGCTGGCTGATGCCCTTCTTGAACTGTTCCGTATCCTGCACTTTTTTGTAGTTGACCGTGCTGTCCGAAAAGAGCAGATCGGGATCTGAGTACCTGCCGCCAAGGCAGTTCCCTTTGAACTCGTACCCGATGTCGCTCTTCTTCAGTGATTTTTCCAGGTTCTCCCGGTTGAAACCTGGGTTGAACCTGCTATAGGGGGAACTCCGGACATCGATTATCGTATTGATTTCAAAATGATCTAAAAAATGAATGAATTGGTCGATCGTGTATTTCGAATAGCCGATAGTGAAACATTTCTGGGGATTGGAAATCTGATTCATCGCAAGGGGTTTTCCTTTATTTCATTTGAAGGGATTACACCCACAATTAGTTATAAGGTTTTTTTTGAATCTGGCGGAAACTCAATCTCCCATACCCACCCTCATCACCATCCGGCCTGGCACTACTCTCTATCTCAAAACTTTCCATCATCTGTAATATTCACCCTCCCCTTGTTGTCCGGGCCTGCGTCATCAAATCCCCCGGAGCGTTTTCCGCCCCCTGTCCACAAAAATACCCCTTTAAAATCGTTTAAATTCCTGCACAGGGACAAAGTGTATATCCCGGTACCAAAAGAACATGAATTAGTGGCAAAACCACAATGAACAAAAACCACTTAAAAAGGAAGTGATAACCACGTCAAACAAGGAAAAGAAGGCAGTCGCCCCCGCTTCAAAGACCGCTCCCGTAGCAGCGAAGACAGATGCCAAGAAATTCAGCGGAAAGAAAGCATAATCCCCTATTCATTTCTCATATTTTTCATCGTATTCCCTGTTCTCAAAGGGATCCCCGTCACTCCTCCCCCATCCCCTGCTGCAGCATCGCCCGCAACTGCCTCGCCCTGAACTTCACGTGGGGATCAGCCCGGAGGAAAGCCGGATCGATTACATCAGAGATATGCCCTTTGATATGCTTATCGGCGCCGACCCGGGCGGTCACGATGACGCGGTACCAGCACCGGTTCTTTGATCCGTCCTTCTTTACCTCCCGATAAAATCGTGCGAGACTCCGGGGGTCGGAAAAATTTACCACAGTCTCCCGGCACATTTCCTCTATTGCCTGGTTATATTCTGCTATCCCTTCAGGAATTTCCCGGTCACAGATGGTAGGCTCGCAGGTAAAGTCAACTCCCGGCTTCCCGGCCTCCTCCACGATCCGGGCGTGCAGCTCGATACCGCCGACAAGATATTCATCGCCATCCCCTTGGAATTCTTCCTTCTCACCACTCGGTACTGTTTCAGTCATTCTGGTATTCCCCGGTTTGATCTCCTTCTTTGAATTCATTCCCATTTTTCTTTCGGATTTTTTAACCACGGAAAGAGCCGGATGTATCAGTTATTTTATCGATACATCTCTCCCCACTCCCCTTATCCCGCATCCCACCCAACTCCCATAAGCAACCCAGGAGCCCCAAAACCATGGTAACCATCGACCCCATGAAATCAATGATCACCTCATATCTCGCATCGCCACCGGGACAGGAATTGATCCTGAATTACCTCTCATCACCTGAGGGCCAGAAGGCAATCTGCGATTTTGTTACTACCCCAAAGGGCAAAGAGGTAATGAAACAGGTCCTCCCCTGCATCCTCAGGAGTATGCCCCTGTCACCGGATCTCCAGTCAGAAGTGATCCGAAAACTCAAATAAATTCCCTGGAAAAAAACTGTTTTAGCAGGATACCGTCTTATTTATCGTGCTCCTGCCTTGCCGCCCTTTGCCGGTGCTTCGGCTCCCTTGGCGGGTTCTGCCTTTGCTGCTGGATCCGGTTGTTTGCATCTGGTTGTTTGTCCTTGAAAAGAACCCATGAGCATCTTTTCAGTAACCGGATGTACCTGGTACAGAAAAAGCAAAAAATGCCAGGATGTGACGTGCGGCTGCCACTGAGCGTGGTGACGGCGGGCCGGCGATGAGAACGGTTGACGCCGGCGGTGCAAAGGGATGGCGTTCAGAGGGCCGGAAGTGATGCTGAAGGCC
>CAYWHL010000236.1:0-3087 GCA_964457995.1 uncultured Methanoregula sp.
TTGAGTACACCATAGTGCAGGAACCCGCCGGCTGGAGTTATCTCACTTGCGTTTTCACTGATTCTCAGAATGCGTTTGTTGAATTCCGTGCGCTGCTGGAATCCCAGCTGACCAATCTGGGGCACCTGCCACCTGACATGGTGAGGATTCCAGGGTCCGAGAGTACCAAGATGACGCTCCTTTCCACCAATAGAGTGTTTGCGTTTGCGGAGCGCTATCCCCCAGCGCTTTACAGCTCCCTGCGTACCCTTTCCGGTTGTGATAGCGGTAATATCTGCATAAGCACCAGTCTGGATGACATTGTTCAGGGAAACCTCTTTTCCTAAGATCCCCTTTGCAAACTCCCACTGCTTGTTGATATCCCCGCCACCTACTTTAATTTCCATGAGGTCAGGTACTTTCTTCGGAACACCAGTGATAATAGCAGGTTGCGTATAGGAGACCGCGTAGATCTCCGCAACTGTACCGGCTGTAACTGCATCCGAAAATTTCTTCTGGGCAGTCTCCTTGTCATAGTCTTTTGGCAGTGTGATCCGGCGCCCAAGCACGGTATCGAGCTGATCCGCCCAGACTTCTGTCAACGCATGTTTGCCATAGGTATCTTTAGAATAAGCACGAATAGCAGCGACCTTCATAGAGGGAATTTCAATAACGGTGACAGGCACCATAATTTCCTTACCCTCAGTAGGACTGCTCTTGTGGTCATCTATCATGATAACATGTGTCATACCTACTTTATATCCAGCAAACCCCTGTAATACCGGTACCCCGTCATAGTGAGGCCACGATTGATATTTCGGAATCGGACTCTTTGCACGCTTTCTTGGGCTGTATGCAAGAGATCCACGGCGTGGTCTGTTTATTTTTGGCATGTGATAATCAATCCTTTTTCTGCGTGTAGGTTATTCCTATTGCGACACGAATTTTGATTAATCCGAGATTTGTGATCACTTTGTTGGTTGAATTAGCCAACACGCGATGCCGGTAAAAACCTGATTGTTCAAGAGATACATAATCCGGAATGCGGATTTTCAAGTAGTATTGAACGGCCTGGTTTTTCATACGGCTACGGACAGGGGGATGATTTTTTTCTCATCCATATGCTGATGTGGACCAGCATCCTTTGTCTCGCGAAAGAAGATCCTGACAATAACGTTTCCGCCTGCCTTTTGACGCAAGCAGCCGGAACGGGCTCGTTTGTATAAACGTCGACCCTGCGTACTGGTCAGATCCTACTCAGTCAGCCTGTTGTGACGAATCACAACTCCTTCTCGGGTTTCCCCCGCATTAGAGCGGGGTTCACCAATCGAGGTTTACCCACGGCACAACCTGCTTTCCTGTGTCCGGAAGTCTGGTTCCGCCGTTAGCTGTCATCTGTTTGTGCATATGATTATGTCAGCACAGTAATACAGCTGAGGATATCCTCATATCGGCTTCCATAATTATTGAATAAAAAAGAATATAAACATATGCCAATTTTTAATTAAAATTGCCACGGAAATTTTTGTGAAAAACAGGAGTTGATTATCTTCCGCTCTCCAGTTATCATGCAAAGTAAAGTTCACCGGTATCGGTGATATATACAATGATGTCTTCACATACACAGCGGGCCTTGCAGCACTGGGGGCGTGATTCCCGTAACCGGTTTATCAGGGATATCGTATCATACATTACTTTAATGTTGATTTTTTCTGCTTCGCCAAAAATTATGGAGGGAACATCAAACAGATCCGTACCTGATGGGATGGTACACAGGTGCGTGGCATCGAGCGTATAGAGAAAATCAAGTGTTTCTTTTGCCCTTTTAATATTCTCCATCGCGCTCTTTTCGATGGTGCAGACATTTGCTTTGGATGTGGAGATTATATCAGCAATCTGCTGCTGGGTCAGTCCCTGTTTGCGGTACCTGAGAACTTCCATCTGGCGTTCGGTAAGCAGCCCATCCTTCATATTAGTAAATCTGTATTCAAACTTAAACACTTTTCGTTAACTATACCAATTACTAACACTTTGTTAAAGAATGTTTAGTAAAACACTAGTGAAAAACCATAAAAAAATTTTCCAGCATTTTTCGGCGTGAAATGACATTTCAAAATGTTTATATGAATACCGGGTCATACTAACGTGTTATAAAAAAAAGTTAGGTGATATAGATGGTTGTAAAAGTAGGAGTTGCAAAACTCGGTAATATTGCAAGTGGTGTAATGGCAGAACTGCTCCTCGATGAGAGAGCAGACCGTGAAGACATGCAGACATTCATGGCGACCAGCGGCACAAAACTTGAGCCGGCTGATGTTGACCGTGTAGTTTCCAACCTGAAGGCATACAAGCCGGACTTCGCTATTGTAGTCTCCCCCAACGGGGTTCTGCCCGGCCCAACCGGTGCTCGCGAACAGCTCGCTGCCGCAGGTATTCCGGTAATCATCATCACTGATGATGTGACCACAAAGAAGGAATGGGAAAGCGTAAAGGCAAGCAAGTTCGGGTACATCATCATGAAGGCAGACTCCATGATCGGTGCACGCCGCGAGTTCCTTGACCCCGTCGAGATGTCCGACTACAACGGGAACCTCGTCAAAGTGCTGGCACTGACCGGTGCATTCCGCAAAATGCAGATTGCACTTGACAAGGTCATCGACCAGGTCAAGGCCGGAAAGAAAGGCGACGCAATTGAGCTCCCGAAGCTCATCATGACAACCGACAGGGCTGTCGATGGTGAATTCACCAACCCCTTCGCACTTGCAAAGGCACGCGCTGCCCACGAGATCGCCATGGCTGTTGCAGGCCAGAACGTCAAGGGCTGCTTCATGACCAAGGAATGGGAGAAATACATCCCCATAGTTGCCAGCGCTCACGAAATGATGAGATGTGCAGCAACACTCTGCGATGAAGCCCGCGAGATCGAGAAGGCCGGCGACAGCATTATGCGCAAGCCCCACAAGAAAGACGGCACACTCGTCTGCAAGAACAAACTCGTTGCAAAATTCGAGTAAATTTTTTATTTTTTTTATTTTTTGTAGAATTTCCCCAAATCTTCAGGAAGCGTCATGATTACCGGTTCCAGATGGAGCCGTTCCATGAATGCTG
>CAYWHL010000237.1:0-3084 GCA_964457995.1 uncultured Methanoregula sp.
AATCGGCCTGGTAGTATCGTCAAGCGGGGGAAAGGTCTCTGTCATGAAAAACGGTGAGATCAAAAAGGCGTTTATGGTATAGGCCGTGGTTATGCACCCGCCGGTTGTACGGCCGGATTGATAATGGCGGTATACGTTCCTGCCCATCGGCTGTTGTTTCAAACTGTTTCTCATCGTTACTGTACAGGTAGCACCCGTTCAGGCCCTGTTAGTACTGGTGGTTACGCTGGTGGAGCCCATTGCTTACGCCACCCGGCTCCCCCGTAATAGAAAGGCCAGTACAATCCCGGCGATAAATCCACCGATATGCGCCATGTACGCAACACCGCCCGTGTCCGCTGTTACAGCAATAGAACCAATCCCGCTGAATAACTGCAGGACAAACCACAACCCGATGACAATCAGTGCAGGCATCTGAGCCACTCCATAGCCGAGCACAACCGTGACCCTTCGCTGCGGGAACAACAACACGTACGCCCCGAGCACACCGGCTATCGCTCCTGATGCTCCCAGGTTTGGAATGCCCGATCCAAGGCTGAACGCCAGCTGCGCAAACGTTGCCGCAATACCGCAGGTCAGGTAGAATACCAGATACCGCATGTGCCCGAACCGGTCTTCCACGTTGTCGCCGAAGATCCACAGGTACAGCATGTTGCCCCCGATATGAAGCCAGCCGCCGTGCATGAACATGGACGTGAAGATCGTCAGAAAATCCCCGCCAGGATTTGCGAGAAAGCGGCTGGGAACAAACGCCCACATCTCAATAAAAGCATCTCCTCCGCCTAACTCTACAAAGAAGAACAGGATGTTAAGGGCAATCAGGGCATACGTGACCACGGGTAACATTCTGCGGGAGGTATTGTCATCACCGATTGGGAACATTTAAAAGTACTCACTCACCTGGAGAATCTGTGCGATGTATCTTTTTTCCGGCTATTCCGTATACCTGCGGAGCATACGCGGGAATGAAGCCTTTTCCCATATAAAAATATCCGAAATCCGGCAGACACAGGGTTACCATCCTCACTGTATGAAAAAATCCATAAAAAAGGAGATTATTCTCTCTCCACAATGAAGGCAATTTTAACAACAGCACGATATTCCACGATCTTGTTATTCTCAACTTTTGCCGTCCATCGCTTCACATCAACTCCCTTGATCTTCCTGATGGAGTGACCTGCTGCCTCCACGGCATTTTGCACTGCTTCTTCCCAGCTGGCTGGCGAGCTGCCGATCAATTCGACTACCTTAGCAACGGACATATGCTCTTTTTCATGGATATCTTTCATCTCGGTTCAACTCCTGACTGAACCCCATTTTGGGATAGTTTGAGATGTCGTTTTATGGTAATATGCGTTTCGCTGGTTGCACTCACTAATGTAATGCGCCGCTGCCCGCACTGGTGTTATTATGAGAACTATGCAGGCAGGACCGTCTATGCAAATATGAGGACCGGTGAACCCTTCGCACCTGATAAAGTCAGACGGTCGCCTTCGATAGTGAAGGTCGTTGCCTGGCCAAGGAGCGCAAGGTAGGTGCTCTCCTGCTCCATCACCCCCGGGAGGGTGCAGAACATCTTCGTTGACCCGGCCGGGCCGATCGAAAGCGATGTCCCCGTTATCGTATACCGGGCGAAGTAGCGGTTACACCCGGCCGAACCGGAGACCTGCCCGTCATCACCAAAGACAGCGGTGATGGTTGTAGTGGCGATGACTGATGAGACTGCGTCTGCCGTGTGGAAGGATTCAAGCGTCCAGTTTGTCCCGACAAGGGGTTCGGGCGCAGGAAGAACCGTCTTTGCAAACGTGAGGATCGTTGTGCCCTTTGCATCTGCCAGGGTGAGCCGGTCATCTTTGACGGTGATGGTCGTTGCCTGGCCGAGGAGCGTAAGGTAGGTGCTCTCCTGCTCCATCACGCCCGGTGTACCGCAGTACATTTCCGTAGATCCCGCTTGTCCAATAGTGATCACCGTTCCCTTCACCTCATAGAAGGCAAAGTAGCGGTTACACCCGGCCGAGCCGGTGATACGCCCGTCATCACCGAAATCCAGGGTGACTGTGGTCCCGCTCAGGGCCTGCGCCGGCGTGCCATTGTGGACGTAGCCCGTCAGGGTCCATCCGGTCCCATTCAGCCGGGGTTCAGGTGCCTGCCCGGTGCATCCTGCGAAAATGAGGAATGTGATGAGTAGCATGGCCCCCGCAAGAAAGGGAAGTACACGGAGCGGTGTGTTCTTCGTCATAAGCTGCATGCAGATAGATGTGATGTACCTGTTATTTAAAAAGCCTTTGACTACAAAATAATTCGCAGTTACCTGTCGCAGAATTAAAATTTGAGGCTGTGATGGAGTTATATTATTGAATCCTTTCAAAAAACCAGTTCCCGGTACGCTTCCGCTTGTAATTCCGGCCAGCCAGAGTTTGCCGCGTTTATGATGGTTATGTCTGTCTACCAGATTTCACGTGTAGTGACTATCCCCGAATTTCGGAGAATTCAACCGGGAAGCAGAACACTTGTACGTGAATCCTTGTATATCTGGTGAATCATTGTGCAGAAAGGGAGAGCGCGGTGATGATACCAATTCGTTGATGTCATCTAAGAGATAATATCGGTTTTTTTCCATTCCTAATTGTTACAATAGTTAGTACTATTCATACTAATTTATACAATATTTAAAAAAATTCCAATAGAAAATTCATATGAATATATTTTAATAGCACTTAGTTTTAATAAACAATAGATTCGTATGAAAAAAACATGGTTGATTTTCATAGTTGTAGCAACCCTGCTCTTAGCTCTCGTCATGTGCACCGGATGTTTCAGTAGCACTCCCACATCACCAGGTATAACAAAAGAAACCCCTGCTCCATCTGCAACCACCACAATCACGGATGGCTTCGGGAGATCCGTGACTGTACCGGCAGATCCGGAACGGATCGTCTGTTCGGGGTCAGGTTGCCTGCGGTATATCGTGTATCTCGGGGCACAGGACAAGGTTGTTGGCGTGGACAGCATTGAGAAGAAAGCCCAGCCACAGGAAGGCAGGGCATACGCGATCACAAACCCGCAGTTTGCCGCCCTGCCCCT
>CAYWHL010000238.1:0-3013 GCA_964457995.1 uncultured Methanoregula sp.
CCATTTCTGGGTCGTCTATCTTGCCGGTCCGTTCCGGGCCTTTTGCGCGTGGATCTTTTCCGCAGGGCCGCTGATCAGCGTTGCAACGATACTCCTTATCGTTGTCGCAATCATCATTGTCTTAAATAAAATGTGAGGAGGTTTGAAAATGAAAGAACAAACATATCAGGAAGTGGAACTATCACAAATAGTATCGAATCCATGGAATCCCAGGAAAATATTTTCCGGACCTAAGTTTGATGAATTAACCGATTCGATCAGGACAAAGGGTGTGCTCGAGCCGATCCTGTTGCGACCTCTTGAGTCCGGCACTATGGAAATCGTCGCCGGAGAACGGAGATACAGGGCTCTTTCTCGGGTGGCATCTGAAAACGGCAACGAAGATGTGAGGATCCCCGCGATGGTCCGGGAGCTTTCCGATGACGAAGCCTTCGAAATCATGACGATCGAAAACCTCCAGCGTGAGGACCTTACCGAACTGGAAGAGGCTCAGAGTTTTCAGACATATCTGCAACACAAAGGCAAGGACGCCCTTCCGGAATTAGCCGAGCGCACCGGCATCAATCCCCGTTATATCCGCCGCCGAATATCCGTATTGAAGCTGCCAAAGAAGGTTTTGAAAGACTGGGAGCAGGGTAGGTTGAAATATGGCCATCTCGAACAACTGGCGAGGTTGAAAGATAAAAATCAAATCCTTGAATGTTTGGAATGGCTTGATGCTCCCTGGTCAGAAACTGGAGTAAAATCCGTCAGAGAATTAAAGCGGTATATCAATGATCGAGCTCCTGAATTGAAACACGCGAAGTTTGATCTTGAAAAGGAAGGCTGTTTGAGGTGTCCGCAGAATGCGGATGTCCAGAGGAATCTCTTCGGGTTGGATGACGATGGAGCCAGATGTCTCGATCCGATATGTTTCAAACAAAGACAGAACAACTATCTTCTGGCCAACTGGAAACGTACCGGGTACCGGAAGAAGCATCGTACGAACGGATTCCGGTTCAATGAAGATATTCCTTATGATCAATGCGAGAGTTTTGCGCATGAAAGAAAGCCGGGAGAAAAATGTTTTGAATGCCCTCAATTTGTAACGATCCTGGATCTAAATGGTGAAATATCATATGACCGGCAGCAGGTATGCGTCGGAGATAAAAGCTGTTTCTGGGCTGTGATCAGAAGCAAGGCCGGTGAAGATAATTCAGGGAAGGGCGGTTCAAAATCCGAATCGGCCGAATCAGAGACCAAAGCCCATCATGGTGAATACTTCAGGGAAAAGCTCTATCACGAAATCTTTCCGGAGAAGTTCGGCGCCATCGATGCCGACGATCCAATGATTCTGAGAACCGTATTGATGGCTATTTTTAATAACAATGGGGCGGTTTTAAAGTCTTTTGCGAAAAAGCTGGCCATCAAAAGTAGATATGCCGGTGATTGGTATGAGCTTAAAGAGGTATGGCCGACGATTGAAAAGATGACCGCTGAAGAGCTGCGGGAGAGTATCAGGGGCGCTGCCATTGAAATGGCCCTGCAGACGAATTTCTCTGCAGAGAATCGCCACACATTAGCACAGCACATCGGCATTGATCTGAAAAAAGAATGGCGGATCCATGACGAATACCTCGAGAAGAAAACAATCAAGGAGATGCTTGCCCTGGGTGAGTCGCTTGGAATCTTTGTGGATCCAAAGGCGCAGGCATTTCTTCATGAAGTTCTGTTGAAGAAACGGAAAAAATTCACGAGCTGCAAGAAGAGTGAGCTGATCCGTGTCTTTCTCGAGTCCGGCGTTGACCTCGCCGGCAAAGTACCAGAGGAGATATTGAAGGTATGAAAATGAAATTAAAGGAAATGTTGGAAGAATTTAAGGACTCGAGGGAAGAATTAAACAAAAAACTAAATCAGGTGTTCCCCGAAGGGAAGGTAGTCACATTTAAGCACGGCAATATGCAAGCGTATCAGGAGGCGACGATTGAGAGCGCCTGTATCACCCTTGGCAGCCCTGAAGTGCTCCTTACAAATAACGTCACAGGAAAACGCCGTTGGATATCGCTCTATGCTGTGCCCGAAGAGTATTGGGAGGAATGAGGTGTCAAAATGAAAAACATAAGACCGGAACTTAAAAGCATTGTGAAAAGACAGGAAGCACGGTTGAGGGAAAAAAATACCGATCCGAGTAAAGCGGATGACGCCTGGAAAGATATGCCTATTATAAACCTGGTAAGTAGGCTGAGACACCAGGCGCAACAACTACATAATGCTGTCAGGTCCCAAGACCGCGAGCTTGTTATGAAAAAAGCGGCCGATGTAGCTAATTACTGCATGATGGTTCATGATAATGCAAAAAATGACAGATCGTTTATATAACAGATTCTACCAGAACGTAGGAGAAATGACGCCACCGGCAGCTGGATTCTAATCATCGAGACATAAAAAGGCATACAGGATTGTAGAAATGGGAATAGCCCTGAAACACCTATCTGAATCAGAACGAATAGCCAAGGCTATCCGAAGCCATAAAGTGCTCACAGTGGCCCATCTGGCGAGACGTGCCCGCACTCTCGTGCCAAGCAGCCAGGTGAACGTTGATCGCTGGCCATGGCATCAAAATGGTGAGACTACAATCACCGTCTTGTTTTTTCATTTCTTTTATATAAATCATTTCAAGTATCTATGTCCATCCCCGACGCCACGGGTCCTTCCTGGCACTTATAATCTATACGGGTACGGACATCCCGGTTTTTGGCTCCGGGTGAAATTATATTTACTGTGGAAAAATAGAATTTTGGAACATCGAATGATATTGCTCGGAGTTGCAGGAGGGACATTATGACGGATCATATCTGCTGTCCTCAATGTGGAAGTGCCGGGGTTGTGCGATACGGAAAGGCCGCGAGCGGCCGGCAGAAGTATAAATGCCGTGACTGCAACCGACAGTTTGTTCCGGATCCCGGGAATCGCAGGATAGATGAAGAGACGAAGCGGGTTGTTCTGCAGCTGCTGACCGAGGGTGTACCGGCGG
>CAYWHL010000239.1:0-3006 GCA_964457995.1 uncultured Methanoregula sp.
AGCTTCAACGGTATCGTTAACAATGGGTGAAATGGCTGAGTATAAAGATTTACACTGGGGAATTTGATGTATCATACAAATTTAATTCCCTTTTTTGGGATCTTCTGGCAATGATCTCAAATATTCTAACACGTCTTAGTAAAAATTAAAAAATTTGTCTAATCTGATTGGAAAATTAGTATAGTGTATTTTTTATCTCTTCCGGGATCTTGTCAAGCACCATCTTGTAATCTTCAATTGGAACTTTCCTTACATATTTTTCAAGATTCAAGTAAGGATCAGGAATTTCCGTTGGTTGAGTTTCTGGATCCTTGGAAATATTCTCTACCACATAAAGATAGTAATCTTCCCGTAATTGTGATGCAACCCGCCATTCGTTTGATGAGATCTGGATCGGATTAGTTGTTGAGAATGATTTTACTTCGATATGGCGTTTTTCATTTTTAGATTTTGAGAGAATATCATAACCCCTGACGGTTTCTTTTGAGACATCTTCCGGGGTTCTTCCGTGAACCTTCTCATAACGGCAGACAATCTTCATCCCTTTAAGTTCAATTTCCTTTTTTAATTTTTCAAGATCGATCCGTGCCTGCTCTGATTTCGGGTCCCAATTTTTCTGATCGGATGGAGGAACTAGTAAAGCCATATCGACCGGACCACAAAGTTCCCAAGAAATATTCTTCGATATTTGATTTTCCTGCCTCAGTGATTTGAGTTCTTGTTTTAGTCGGAGAATCTTGTTTTCAACAGGATCGATGAGATACTTTTGACCGGTTTCTTCAAATTTTTCCCGTTTCAGGTTCTGGTTTTTGATCTTCCAAGTATACTCTGCATATGTGTAATTGAATTCCCGTTCAAGATCCTTCTCGTGTTTTTCTCTCACGAACGCCTCTGTTTTAGAAATATATTCCCGTAAGACAAATTCCGGGTCTACGAGAAGATCTTTTAATGCTTTTGAATAATATTCGCTATCAATTTTGAGCGTCTGATCCTGATCGTATCCATCAAAATCCCAGACATGAAGAGGATCCAATCCTTTACATTCTTTTTCGGATTGATACAACAGGACCGGTTCGGCGTAGATCTCTCTCCCGCGACCATCAGAAAATTTGAGAATGTAGCTGAGAATGATGCCCTTTTCCGGGCATTTTATGATTGTACAGGAATGTTTTGAAAGGGAATCATCAATCGCACAGCTAATCATCGGATGGCCGAGTGCGAGATATATGCCTTTCTTTTCCGGATCAAATACTCCGGTCACAATCATATCGTCATATTTCTGGGATTCCCGATCAGTGCAGTGAGCCTCAGCCGGAGTAGTTGTGCATGGAATCCGGATATGATACTGGCGAGTCTCTTTTTCTGCGGGTTGGACATCAACAGATGAGGAATTCTCGGCCCACGTAAGGAAGAATCGTTCAATATCAAAATTGTTGATACACCGGTCGATATTAGGCGTGAGTGATGTCACATTGACGAGGTTGAATGAGTCCTTGATGAAGAACTGTTCAATCTCTTTGAAAACTTCGAGTTTTTCAGTAAAGAGCTGATCCACCTTGTCAACAGCTGAGCCTTTGCCCTGTGCGATGCGGAATATTTCGAGGATCTCTTTCTCCGAGATCATGGACCCAATCACATCAATAGTGTTTGATCCATAGATGGCCCGGATATGCTCCATCTTTTCGAGAATCTTTTGGAGGACCGCTTCATCGATGGGAAATGCCGTCTTGAAATTATAGATATAGACCTCCTTCTTCTGACCATAGCGGTACACACGCCCGATGCGCTGTTCAAGCCGGTTGGGATTCCAGGGAAGTTCGTAGTTGATTGCGATATTTGCGAACTGGAGGTTCAGCCCTTCCCCGGCTGCCTCTGTGCCCAGAAGGATATCAGACCGTTTTTCGAAGAGCCGTGCCTGTTCCTTCTTCTCCTCGGGTGACAGCCCGCCGGTGATCTTCGCGATGAGGAAATTATCAGCAGTGAGCTCTTTTTCAAGGAATCGTAAGGTATCGGTGAATTCTGTGAAAATAATGATTTTATCTTCAGGATGTTCTGTCCGTATAGTATTCACCAGAATTTTGAGTTGCTGGAACTTCCGGTCCTGCTGTTTGTCAAGAAGGTCCTGGCCCCGTTCGATCAACCGGTCCAGGGCTTCGCATTCAACCCGTAATTCTTCCTGGGTGAGTGCTGCGGTGGCGCTGATGATTTCCTCTTCTGCCTTTTCCCGCTTCTCCTCATCTCCTTCTTCAAGATAGCAGAGATAATCTGACTCATTTTTCTCCGTTATCTGGGTGTAGGGATGGAGGATTTTGAGCCGGCGTTTCCTGAGTGAGATGACGCCGGCTTGGATGGATGAACTTACCCGCCGGTGGAGGATGTAAAGGGCGAGGACAACAGAAGTCAACCCACCAGATTCTGCTTTCTGATAATAGGTCCTGACATAATCCTCAACACCGTTGTAGAATTCGAGCTCTTCTGGAGAATATTGAATTTCAAGAGTCTTCGGTATCGATCGTTTAGGGAAGATCTTTTTCCCGCGGAAATTTACAATATCTTCCTTGAGCCGGCGGATCATGAGCGGATCAAGATACTGTTTGAGCTCCCCGCTGTCGGTGATATTCTCCATCTCTTCATCGATCAGTTTGACAAGCCCGAGGAAATTCTCGACTTTTCCGTCATGGGGCGTAGCGGATGCGAGGATAAGATGAGCGGTCTTCGTGCTGATCCTTTCAGCGAGGCTGTACCGGATATTGCCCGGTTTGAGTTTGTGGGCTTCGTCGAAGACAACCAGATCCCATTTTGAGGAGAGTAGAAGATTGGTTTTGTCTTCGTTTCTTCCGATATCGACAGAGATGATCACCTGGTCATTCTCTGCGTAAGGGTTTCCCTCGATCTGTCCCTTGATGATAGTGAAGTCTTCGTTGAACTTCTCCTTGAGTTCTTCCTTCCACTGGATCTGGAGTCCTGACGGGCAGATGATAAGCACCCGTTTAATCCGCTTGCGGA
>CAYWHL010000240.1:0-3001 GCA_964457995.1 uncultured Methanoregula sp.
CCATTTTTGTCGCTGCTGCGCCGATAATAAACGCTACAGCAAGGCCAATGACCTGGTATTTTATCAGGAAACCCATGAATTCCTGAATAAATCCCTTCTTTTCTTCAGCCATATGTTGTTACCTCATATCAGAGACCGATATAGATCGCGTTCTGATATGAAGCGATCATTTTGCATGTTGATAATGATTTCGAGTAAAAGGAAAGAATATCTGGTTTCAGAATCCCAGGATATCGGTCAAGGGATTCGATCAGGTTGTAGCAGAAGCGAAGGAGAGATTTCCCCCGGCACTTCAGCCAAGGATACCCGGCTGGTCAGCGGAACCGGCCATGATATTCTGACCAGTCCCCCTGGCAAGACCGGACCTTGATGACAAAGCGAACAGAAGCGGGAATTTTCTCATTCACTTGGAAAATTAATTTCGTATCAGAAAACCGGAAACTGTATCGGGTTTTCCTGAGAGCATCTACAGATATATTGTCCTGCGTTTATCTGCTGGTACGAAGATATGAACTCCCTGATGCACCGCATGCACTTCCGATCGAATCTGTTCGCGACGTACTTGAAACCTTTCCACGAGGATTGACAGGATCCGATGCAAGGTAACGATTGAATCTCTCTGGAACAAACACGCTGGCAGAAGAAAAAACAAGCAAGCTGACGCTTTTTCTGCAGTCGTTTAAAAACGTCCTTATCTGCATTCTGATCATAGCAGCGGTCATCTCTTTCCTGATCATTATCAACAGCCTGCTTGGGTTCTGGCAGGAACGCATGGCTGAAAAGTAGAAGGTGATTGAAAGCATACAGATCAATTGTGAGTCGAAGATGAACACGATCTGCCTGAGCTCTGGAAGAACAATGAAAAAACCGTGATGCCGGCTGGAGTGACTACAAAAATGTTTGGCCGTTTCAACTATCCGTGCAGATATGAAGGCAAAGAGTTCTCGTTCAGTATCGAACTGGACGGAAATTTTTTCAGGTACCGGCGTGAATGCCGGCAGGAATGTGTGGAAAAGATCGTCGCATCGGCCAGCCAGGCCGTTTTTATCCATCCGGTAGAACCAATAAACCTCCCAAAAGAGGTGACCCGGTATCTTGAGATTGTCTTCCCGCCAGTCATCATCGAGCCGGAATCGAAAAAAACGGTTTTCCTTACCTTTCCCGTCGAGATCGGCATCTTTGTATCAGCAAAGGACGATTACCAGCTCCTCGATGTATTCTCACGATGCCTGCCGAAATATTCCCTCTACGGCTTACCTGAGAACGGCGTGATAACCCGGTACCACGAGAGCCCGGTCTCTGAAAGTTACGGAGAAACGGATCCTTCCTGCGAAGGGGTGCTGCAACTGGACATCAGGAATACGAGCCGGGGGTGGGTCGAGGTCTCGCGTGCGGTCTTTGAATCGTACTTTATGCCGATCTATTTTGGTGACCTTGTTGCAATGTCAGGTGAGATGGTGATCTTTTCAAAAATGATCGCTGAAACCAGAATATATGAACGGCCATTCCGGCAGGGAATGGAACTTGCGATACCGGCAATCAAGGCACGCAAGCTCCTTCTTGTGAATGTCGAGAAGAAAGAATTTTTAATGGAACATGGGATGGGGTGAAACCGGATGGTCATTCTTTCAACACCGGTGATCGGGGATGTCACCGTCTTTAATCTCATCGTATTCGCATTGATCGTCGCCGCTTCTGTCATTATTGCAAATATTGTCGGGTCGTATATCAAAAAGAGCCTCTCTGACCGCATCAGGCAGGATGAGATGACAAAAATCATCAAGTTCACCCAGGCGGCCATCGTACTCATTGGCATTTTTATCAGCCTTCCCAGTTTTAATGTCAATATTGGAGAACTCCTCCTGATCGGCGGGACTGCCGGTATTATCATCGGTTTTGCCAGCCAGCGGCTCGTCACCAATATTGGTTCCGGTATCTTTCTGATCATCGAACGCCCGGTCAAGATCGGCGATACCGTCAAAATTGGCGAGACCGAGGGGAACATTAAGGATATCAGGATCCTCTCCACGACCATCAGGACCTATGAGGGAATATACATACGCATCCCGAATGAGACGGTTTTCAATTCCGAGATCACCAACTACGTTGCAAACGTGGCGCGGAGGTTCGAGTACCGGATCGCCATCCGGTACAGCGATGACGCCGGGCTGGCAATCAGGATCATCACTGAGCTCCTTGCGGCAGAGCCGTTTGTCCTGATAAACCCGCCACCTTCTCTCTATGTGGATGAACTGGGGGATAATGGGGTCATCATTATGGTGCGGATCTGGGCCCCTTCCCTTGAATGGTGGTCGGTGAGAACCGAGATGCTCTGGAAGATCAAGCTGGCGCTTGAGCAAGAAGGACTCGGGTTTCCGTTCCCTCAGCGCGAGGTCTGGTTTGCCCGGGAGAACAAAAACGGTGACAGCCAACCGGCATCAGACAGTGGTGAGTAAAGCGGGCAGGAGTGCAGCGGAGACGAACAATCCTGATCGATCTTCAGGTCGTTTAAAAGGATCGTGGAGATATGGAAACAGTGAATAAAATAAAAATTAAAATCTATCTGACCTCGGTTTAAAAACCAGTTCACAAGGATCGGGTCCTTCCAGGTGTTTGTGATTACCTCCCGAAATATGAGCGTCACATTCGGCAATATGCGGACATCGCGTACAATCAGATAAGGTTTTGAGGACCATGCTATCAGTTGCTTGCCAATAACATAGGTGCAATTTATATAATCATTTGGGTTCCCCGGAAAAACCTGGCTTCATATTCGCGTTCTGGCGGCCTTTATGGGTACTTGATAGTATAAAATATGGAGCAAAATACTCCGCGATTGTATAGCCTTTGGTTGTTAGTAGGCGAGGTGTAAATCTGCCGTATTTTAGTAAAAAGAGTGGTAAAATGGCTCCGTTCCCACCGGAACAGAAAAGGAGGGTTTTTCAAGGTTTTCCGGTATTGACCCGGAACCCGGGACGGAAAAAGAAGCCCGGTTTGGGCT
>CAYWHL010000241.1:0-3000 GCA_964457995.1 uncultured Methanoregula sp.
TTGTTATGTTGAACACAGAGATTCCCGGCGAGAAGGCAATGATAGCGGGGGAACAGCTTACATGGCTTAAAACCGAACTGGAACGGCCGTTCCGGTACAAGTTTGTGTTCCTTCACAGGCCGCTATTTCCAATTATGTTACTCCGTGGCCTCGACCAATACAAAACAGCCCGGGATGAGCTTCATCAACTGTTCGTGCAAAAAGGGGTTTCTCTCGTGGTTTCCGGCCACGACCACCTCTATAACCGATCTATGAAGGAAGGCATTATCTATATAATTGCTGCAGGAAGCGGCGGACAAAGCCGGTTCCCTGCATTTACAGAAACAGGCTATTATTTTCGTTACATTGTAGGAACCAGAACGAATAAAGGCTACTCATTCATCGTCAGGAACATGGAAGGTGACACGGGGGATGAGTTCTCTGTGACCCGGTGAATAATTTGTTTCTTTTTTCTGCTGGGTAGTGTGGTAGAAACTTTTTCCGTCTACGTTTACCAAATTATTCTATTTAAACGTAAAAAATCCTGTGCCTGGTTCAGGCAACATCCAATGAAAAAGTCAGGAAAATCCAGACCAGAAACATCTTGACACCTTTTTTCTAAATTTCTACAATAAAACTTCCCTATATGTTGTGTTCTGCTTGATTTGTTAAATCTTTTATAAAAGGAGGAAGTGATGGCGCAACGATGTGTAATAGGTGTACTGGTAACAAACCGTGTGGAAAATGCCACACAGATTCAGAAGGTTCTCACAGAATGCGGGTGCTACATTAACCCAACTTCATGGTAATTTCCTCAAATCGGTGCAATTTTAAGTCGTATCAAAAATAAGTAATCAATAATATCGGTTAGTTACGGAATAAAGGGTCTAAAAAAGCATTTGTAGTACCAAAATGATCACTATGGGTATTGACTTCCCCTGTTCGATATAGTATTCTTATTACATGTTCATACGTAAGGTCTTCCATACGGATAAAAAGAACAATACTGTCTACCACACCTTCAAACTCATTGAATCAGTAAGGACAGAAAGGGGACCAAGACAAAGGATGGTGGTTAACCTCGGTGCTGACTTTAATGTTCCTGAAGAAAAGTGGAAAGATCTTGCCAACCGCATTGAACAGATTGCAACGGGCCAGTCTCCTCTTTTTCCCCCTTCGGCAGATATCGAAGACCTTGCCCTTTTATATGCAAAACGCATCATCTCTTATCACGGGAAGGAAGATAAAAAGGACTCTCCCGATTACCATACAGTTGATATAGATACATTAGATCATCATGATGTCCGCTCCGTAGGATCGGAACATGTGATATATGAGACCATGAAGACTTTGGGTCTCCCGGATCTTTTTGCCTCTTTCGGATTCAATAAGCCTGCCACAGATGCAGCGATAGGTGTTATTGCAGCAAAACTGATTGCACCATCTTCAGACAGGGCCACCCATATATGGCTTCAGAATGCAAGCGCCATGGATGATCTCCTGGAGACTGATTTCAAAAGCCTCTCTCAGGACCGGGTCTATAAGGCAGCAGATATGCTGCTTAAGAACAAAAAGAAAATTGAAGACCACTTACGGTCCAGGGAATCAACTCTGTTTGATCTCAAAGAAAAGATCATCCTCTATGATCTGACCAACACCTTCTTTGAAGGTTCCGGAAAATACAATGACAAGGCTCACTTCGGTAATTCCAAAGAGAAAAGAAGGGATTGTCCTTTAGTTACTCTGGGCCTGGTTTTAGATACTGACGGATTCCCCAAAAGGACAGAAGTCTTCCCCGGTAATATCAGTGAGCCCGGTACACTCAAACAGATTATCTCCTCCCTTTCCCCGGATGTACAGATAAAACCTCTCATTGTTATCGATGCCGGCATTGCCACAAAAGAGAACATTGCCTGGCTGAAAGATAATTACGACTATATTGTTGTCTCCCGCAGAAAGAAGATGGACGCTCTCCCGGATATGGTCACCGTCAGGGAGGATAATCGCAGATGCATCCGTGCAGGGATTATCCGCACTGACGGTGAGGCAACGCTTTGTTGTCATTCCACAGACAAGGAGATAAAGGAAACAGGAATACAGAACCGGTTTGAAAAAAGGTTTGAGGAGGAGCTTACAAAGGTTCATAACGCCCTCAATAAAAAACACGGAACCAAAAACTACAATAAAGTTATAGAAAAAATAGGCCGCCTCAAAGAAAGGTATAAGAGGATTGCACGGCGCTACGAGATCACCGTCACGAAAAATGATAATCTGGCAATAGCCGTCACCTGGCAGCATAAAAAAGAGGAGCATCATCCCGGTATGTATGCCCTTCGTTCCAATCGCCTTGACTTTACCGAACAGGAGTTCTTCGACATATTCTCAATGCTCACTGATATTGAAGACGCCTTCAGGAGCATGAAATCGGAACTTGGATTAAGACCTGTTTACCATCAGAAAGAGTACCGCTCTGACGGACATATTTTCATTACCGTTATCGCCTATCACATTATGCAGACCATAAGGTACGCATTAAAAAATAAACAGATCAAAGAGAGTTGGTCAACGATAAGAAAGGTGTTGTCAACCCATGTCCGCATTACCACCACCATGAAAAAAGATGATGGCAGGGTGATCCATATCAGAAAGTCCACAAGACCGGAACCTGTCCACACAAAGATATATGATGCTCTTAATCTGCCCCATCGTCCCGGGAAGACCATAAAAACTATCCTTTAAAATCAGTAGTGCCTAAACGAGACATTGATGACGTGTAAGTGACTGATTCTATGGAACTTAATTTTTGGGGCCATGAAGTTGGGTTAAGGCCAGGCTTTCAACCAAATGCACATTATCTACTTTCATCTTTTTTATAAGGTATTGCAATCTCGCCATAAATCATTCAAAGTAACTCCAGTTGATTTATTGCTGATAAATTTATGAGTGGGGATGAATTGCTTACTATCATGGATTTTTTTTCAATTTTTTAAGCGTTTCAAGATCATCACGGTAGTCGTCAAC
>CAYWHL010000242.1:0-2995 GCA_964457995.1 uncultured Methanoregula sp.
TCTTGCGGTACGATAATAATTTGTGAAAAAAACCATATATGTATTGTTATTTACTTCCAAAAATCAGATTTTCAACGAGGAAATAATATAATTTCTCGGACAATTCAGGAAAATTCGGTTTTTATTTCGAATTTTATATGCCGGAGGGTAATGCCTTCGGGCAGGGGGGATATTTCAACACCATGCCAGCTTCTCTTCAGGGTAATACCGGCCAGCTCATCACTCGAACACAGCAAATGCTGATCCGGGTGCGTCCCTCTCTGTATTGAACAACTGGTAAAAATTTCAGGTCCCACAGATACTACATAGGAAATCCGTTTTGACCCGGGATGGTTTTTGGGCAATACCAGCAGCGGCAGATGGAATGTCCTCACCAGATCAACGAGCATCAGGGCAGGCTCGATTGCCCCGTCTTCCGGAGCGGAGACGACAACAAGATCACCTGTTTCGACACCCTGACAATATTCATCCTCATAGGTCTCGATGCACAATCCAAACCCGCTTTCTACCTTTGCAATGACTAAAAAAGATTCCTTTCCCCTGATAAGCAGCAACTCATCATCAAGGGTGTAATTCATGCCAGAGCCACATCATCTGACTGGCAGCAGGGACAGATGGGTTTTTTACCAATACCTTTGAACCGGTCGCCACATTCGTTGCAGCGGTAATCTTTCCCCTGCACCCGATCCGGGGGGAGATCAATGTCTACGGGTCCACCAACAGTACACATATCTACATCACCTCACTACGAAATATATGCGACATTATTTAATTCTATCTCATATCCGGTTTTTCATTTTTCCTGCAATTTTTGTTATGTGCATCGCTGTCGAAGGCAGCCGGGATGACTTAAGTCCGGTAAAAAAATCTTATAGTGTTATTCCAAGAATATTTAACAAAACAAGAATATAGACACCCGGAAGTCCTCCAACTGCGCATATTATTATTGTTGCAAGGCTGTACCCAAGGTCGGGTTTGCCCATCCATTGCATGACATGGAGAAAATTCAGAAAAAACAAGACAATTATTCCTAATATGGCGTTGATGAGAAGAACCGTGAATTTTTTTACAAGATAATAGACGACTGCGATAATTGCTACGACAAGAAGTATTGCAACCAGCACATCACTCATGATTTTTACCTATTTACCAATGATACGTTGCTTATTTATTCTTATTGAAGGCAGAATCATTGATCCGATCGCACGTGATTCTTTACTCAGGCCCGAGACAGTATGATGCAGGTCAAACACATTTCCTGAAAGCATTGCACTTCTTATAGGGGTTTCATATTCTCCACTCTTCATCCAGAATGCGTTGGAAAGTTCTACGGAAAAATCACCACTCATTGGGTTTGCCGTATGAGCACCGACGACATTATGTACGTATATTACACGTTCATCAGCAACTGCGTCCCGTTTCCCGTCTACGATAAAATTATGATGCCCTATTGATGGCAAACCACCAAATCCACCCCGGATTGCACTTGCGGTACTTGTTTTGCCAAAGCGATACGCGGTTTTGAGATCGTATGCAAAGGTTTCCAGAATTCCGTCCCTGATAAAAACAACCTGTCGTGTTGGTGTTCCTTCAGCATCCCACCGCACACTCCCATTCGCCTTTTTTAAAAGCGGGTCATCATACATGGTAATCTGAGGACCGGTAACAGGTTCACCCAGGGATTGTGCGAACCGGGACCGTCCTGCATGCACATTTCTTCCGCTCATTGCAGGTATAAATACATTCCCAAGAAGTTCTCCATAAGCAAGAGGTGAAAGGAGTACATCATATTCACCGGTGGCGATTTCTTTCCCGTTATCTGATTCCATTGCAAAGAATGTCGCCTTCTCTCCCACAGACACCGGATCCACCTTATCCAGGAAACAGGAATGATCGAATTCATAGCCGGTAGACTGCCCATGAATCGCTTCCAGAGAGAGAGATACTCCGGAATATTTGTTTGTATACCGGACTCCGCTGCTGTTTGCGAGTGTCACCCGTCCAGAAGAAAGTGATGCCGAACCGGCAGCAACATCTGCCGGGTGCTCTTCTGCTCCTTCAAGCATCTTTTCGATGAGCTCGATCACTACCTGTGGTTCAATGCTTATCGAAGCATCAAACGAGAGCGGGGTTCGGGAAAGGTGTACCGGGTCAGGAAGTCCTTTCCACTCCTGCGGAGTCGCAAGTTTTCCACTTGCAATTGCAGCGGACAGGCATTCCCGCCACTGACCGGGGTTGTTGGTGCTTGATGATCCTATCTTTCCCTTATGGATGGTGCGGATGCCAAGACCATAGTCCTCCGAGAATGTGGCGAGATTCACCTTCTTTTGTTTCAGATCGGCAGAGACTGAGGTTCCCTTTACAAAAAAAACCTCAACTTCATCGACTGATTTTTGCGCTTCGCTGAGTAATTGATCAATCCACGCCACTGCCACCCACCACCGCGTCATACAGGAGTATATGGGGGGCCCCGTCGCTCACCGGAATGCTCTGGCCTCCTTTACCGCAATACCCGGGACTCATAGTACGATCATTACCACAGAGGATTATTTTATGAAGTGTTACGAGGATTTCACCCGATAATGAAACATCCCTGACCATTGTTGTACACTCCCCGTTTTCAATCAGATAACCATATTCTGCATTGAACTGGAATATCCCCCGGCCGGGATCGACCTGACCGCCACGGGAGCCTTTGAGAAAGATACCATTTTTGCATTCTTCAAAGATCTCATGTTCAGTCGAATCTCCGGCTTCAATGAAGGTGTTACTCATCCGGACAAGTGGCGGTTCACCCGGCATGGCACGGGCGTGACCGGCAATACCATTCCCCACAGCTGAAAGTGTTTCGCGGTTGTGGAGAAATGCATTGATTACACCCTTCTTTATTATTTCTGTACGGCAAACCGCTACACCTTCAGCATCGACCGGATCAAAGCCGAATTCATGGATCCCGGGATCATCAATAATCGTCAGGTTCTCATTCCCGATTTTC